>DLGL01000101.1:0-911 GCA_002482685.1 Bacteriovoracaceae bacterium UBA7695
GCTCTTTACTCAGGGGGGGCTTTAGCGGACTGGTTAACGGGCCGAGCTTGTTATCAAAAATGTTGCGAAAATTCTTTTAAGGCTTGTATCAGTTGTGTCAGCCCTTGCCGAAGAAGTATTTCAAGATATTGATCCTGGCTCACAGGCGGATTCTTTAAGCGAGCACGATGCTTACGAATCGCGTTCAGAAACTTTCCTGGCGAAATATCCAGTTGATAAAGCAGGAATGAGTCAGGATCCTGACGTTCAATTCCAAAGGGTTGAAGAGCCGAATCAGGAAAGTCTTTCAGGTTAAATGTCACGATGATATCGCATCGACCAGTCATCGCTGCGGCCAGCACATGGCAGTCATCGGGATCTGGCAGCGTCAAAGATGGAATCAGGTCTTCATACCCACTTATCAAGCAATCATCTACATGCGCATTCATCAACATCCTGGTACGTTCAAGCTACTCAGGTTTCAGATCTGGGCGATTTGCCAGAACATTGCGAATCCATTCATCATGAATCTGATCTGTCCATCTGGCTCGAAAGATGTCTTCCATTGCAAGGGACATGAGCAAATCTCGCAAGGGAGCCGGATAGAGAACACAGGCATCGAAGAGCGCGGTGTAACTCAATACCCCATATCCAGTTCCTGTGCCTGAGCTGCAAGTTCATCAAGAGCAGCCTCACGCGAGCGTTTCGTCTCTTGTTGGTAAGCGACGATGTCGCTGAAGAGGACCTTTCGATGGGTGCCGACTTTGCGAAAGGGGATGCCCCCCTTTTCGAGCAAGCTGACCAGATGTGGCCGTGAAACATTCAGGAAATCAGCTGCTTGCTGAGTCGTCAGCTCCGCATGATAAGGAACCAGGGTCACAGCATGCCCCTGTGCCATCTCTGAGAGCAAGGACAGCAATAACCGCACGGCC
>DLGL01000101.1:1005-7206 GCA_002482685.1 Bacteriovoracaceae bacterium UBA7695
AAGAGTCGAGCCAACTGATGGCTGGATTCTTTCGCCTGCACCATTTCAGCCTCAGTAGGGGTCACCAGTTCTGCAATGGCTCCGGTCATACGAGCCTCCTTGAGTAAGCTAACCAGATCATAGCACAAACGAAATAAACGAAACAGACTTTGGGCGCGCGAACTCTCTACGGGCATGCGAATGGCCTTCTGGGCTCGGCAGCGAAGTCTGCTGAGCGATCCACTTCACCTGCGGAGCGAAGCGGAGTCAGGTGCAAGTGGTTGGTTGGGCACTCTCACTTAATCTTGAAATTTAAATGATTCATATTGGTTAATTAACACAGTCACTGCTGGATTAAAATAAATTTGGCGTTTTCTTTTTTTAAAAAGCTTTTTGATATACATAAAATCTTCAACATAACCTAATGGAATAGGAAATTCAATAAAGTAACTACTAGGTAGTTCAAATTTTGGAAGTAACTCTAAAAAGCGGCCTAACTTGTCAGGATAATACTTGCCAAAAACGCCGTAAGTGAGTAGGCTAGTCCATGCAATGTCTTTGGGTTGCCAATTTATCTTCAGTAGCTTTTGTTCTGCTTTATTAGTCCGATTAACCAAATAATCTGCTGCTGCAGACATAATTTTAAGGTGTTTGTTATTTTTAATTGCAGAGCCTGGGATGTTAAATATTGCCTTGAAATTCCCATGTCTCAAATTAACATAGGTCTTCAATGAAACATTTTCTTCAATCTGAGAGTTGGTCAATTCTAGAATCCTATCAGCCAGTTCAAAATCCATAACAAAGTCAGTCATCACAATAAAATTTAACAAAGTTGGCTCAAGAACAGCCACAGCCTTTTGATGTGCTTCAATAACATTTAAATCTCCGTTATGAGAAGCAAGTGCCGCCCGACATCCAATATATCTATCAAGAGTAATGTAGAACTCGTTTTGCATTACTCTTTTAACTAAGTCAATTTTGTATTCAACCATAAGAAAAAGAGCTTTTCGATAAAGAGAAGATGCTTCAGTCCAGACTATTGGTTGTGCCATGTGATAATTTCTTGCAAGCGCAACAGTAGCCAAAGTTAATTGGTGATGATTTATCGTTTTTTTAAGAACATCGATTGCCTCTGGAAGAATAGATCTTGCTAGTAAATGTTTCCCTAAGAATTCCTGTGCATAGAGCCCATATCTTGATAGGGCGACCCCTAACTTTTCCTCATTTCCTATCTCCCTCCATATGTTTACTAACCTTCCCAAACTATCCACTGCTAACTCTGTTTGACCATTAAGCTTATATCCTTGTGCTAGAAGCATTAGCCAAGTATCTAAGTTTTGAGCTTTTGGCTCAGTAAGTTGTTGCATTTCATCTAGCACAGACTTTTCAAGAATTTCAGCAACTTCATGAAAGTTTGAGATCAGCACATCCATGCTGCTCAGCATACCGACTATCGCAAAAAGTCTTTTGTCTGCTTTTCCATTATCTCTGAACAACCTAAGTAGTATATTTAGAAGATCAACACTTCTTTGTCTGTCACCAAAATATAATTCTTGATGTAGGGTAGTGAGCCTAAATATTAGGTGCCACTTTTGATCATTTTGATCAGACAAATCGAGAGTGCGAACATCAAGTTTTTTAAATATCTTTTCGCCTGTGAGCAAGAGTAAATATTCTAGGTTTATTTGAAGTTTTTCACCCATAAGCTCTTGGCAAATGGACTCGAAAACAACAATAATTTTATCTAGTACTTTCTCCGGGATAACTTCAGAGTCCATTAAATTACAAAGCATTTGGAGCGGTTCAGCATATGATAACAAGTCTGATGTCGTGATGTCTCTGATTATGTAAACAAGGCCAGCCACTACTTCTACAAGTTCAAGTTTATTCTCAACGGTTGCAGTCTGGTTGGTAGCTGAAATTTCATAAAGAATTTTAAAAGCACTTCTTGAATACTGTATTGATTTTTCAAAATCTGGTGATTTTTTATTTAAGTATACCATTGATAGGTGATGCTTGCTGATCGCCAATTCTCTGGTCTGATTTTGATTCTCAAATATGCTAATAGCTGATTCTAGGCAACTTGCGGCACGGCTCCAATTAGGCAAAGAAAGATTTTTATATAAGTAACCCAGCCTATAATAAGTATGCCCCAGCTCTAATTTATTTTCTTCTAAGCTGGCTTTAAAATAGCTAATTGCTGCTTCCGAATACTTGATTGCTTCATCAATTTTATCTAAGCGTTCAAAAATCTCTGAAAGCTCATGATACAGTCTAGCACATGTAACTGAACTGAATTCTGATGATTGTTTATAGGTGTCAATTGCTTGTATTAAATACTGAGCTGATAATTCAATTAAATCTTTGTCCACGGAAGCTTCTAGCCATTGAGATACATAACGATGAACAGAAGCTTCTTCTAAATGCTTACCCAATGAGTTAAATAAAGCTATAGATTTCTGTGCGTAATCAAGAGCAGGAGTTGTTAGCGCTATCTCTTTAGAACTCAATGCCTGAAATTTATGGAAAAAGTTTTTGGCTTGCTCATAGATGTTATCTGGTAGCAACACTTCCAAAAATTCGATTGTATGCATAGCAGATGAATTTGCTTCAACACTAAGGAAGAATGTTTTAGCTTGAAATGCGTAATCGACAGCTAATTGCTCTTGCTTATTTGCATGCAAAAATTCAGCGACAAAGAATTTGACTTGATGGGTCTTAAACTCGTTATTAGATTCACTAATGTACTTAAAGCACGAATTGATGGCTGTCTCAAGTTCAATGCTCGCACTTTGATTAGCTTGAAACAAGTAGTGGTAGTATACACATTTAATATATAGGTATTGTAAGAATTCTTCGCTTTCTTGCTCTGATGAGAAGACTTCACCAGCTTTTTCAATGTGATGGAAAATTTCAGTCCAGTTATCATCCATACCCATCAGCATAACAAAAGAAAGCTTTAAATGAATTAAGCCAATAAATGAAGGATCGCTCTTATACTGAGAAAGACCTTCTAATGCAGTGCGAAAATATTGTTTGGCTTTTTCTGAATCCCAAAAACCTCGCGTTGTATATACGATTCCCAAAACATAATTCACATTTGAATAAACAGGGTCTTTGACTTCTGCTTCATTGGATTTATACTCGGTTACAGCCTCTTCAAGAACTTTTCTGACTTCATCAAGATTTTCTGGGCCGGAAATATAAAGATTCAATCCGTACATACTTTTAATGTACGTATACTTACTTCCTTCAAGTTTTAGCTCTTCTGCAAGACGCAGTGATTCTCTTGAATAGATTAATCTTAAATCATGATAATTTTCACCAAGTGAAGATATAAGTATAGAGGCATTGGTGTATTGTATAGGACGGTCCAAGCCTGCAGATTTTTCCGTAAGTGCCTTTAAAGCTAGAACAGCAATATTACTCAGCCCCTCTTCAGCCGCGAGTGAAAATAAATCTATAAAATAATATGGGCTTTCTGGCTCTATATGCTCTGGATGAGTTTGGTCAAGCAAAACCTTTTTAAGATAGTCCTCAATAATATTCCAGATAGCTATTTTTTCTTGCTCATTTAGTAGAACAGCGTTCAATCCTCTTGCCTGAAGTTCATCTTTAACTAAATTATGGACTGAAAGCCTATTACTCTGCCCCGGATAAGGTATAATTGACTGACGTTCTTTTAAAGAATTTATCAGGAACTGTAAGTTTTCAGGCATTTCTGTTTGAAAGAACATATTTAAAAATACTTTCCAAGGGATTTTGCAGATAACAGATTAAAGCAAGCGGATAAGTCTCTCCTACATTAACCGGCAACAAATAATTTATTATGTCGCTCTTGAATTTAAAGATGTTATTAAGCCTGGTTTTAAGCTCATCATCACAAAGAGTTTCTGAAGAGTGTACAAGTCTGACAATGTCTGCAATAGTCTTTAGGAGAAAAGGTTTGTTTGATACCAAATAATTGAAGATAAGTTCCTCGGCTTGTGGTCTAGAAGTTAAATGACTCTTTATATGATTTTGAAAGACGTAATCAATGTCCTCATCTGTGAGCAATGTGCAGACATTGCCATATATTTCGTTCGCTGGAACCAGTGCCAAGGACAAATCCTTTTGAACTGCGCTATTAGTGTCTACCTTGTATGCTCCCCATACAAATCCAAGACCTTTTTCCGTAACATCAGAGGCAATTGCATATGGCTCCGGCTTGTGAAGATCATCAATGAAATAAATGATCTTAACTTGCTCATGCAAACCGTTTTCTCTAACAATTTTATTGTTAACGGACTGCATTAATGCCGGAATATCTGTAATAGAAAGGTTTTCACGGTGGTTTAACTTAACCACAAAGAATTCCCCGGATTGGTTCATTAAATCTTTGGCCAGATTTACAAATAAAGTGGTCTTACCGGAGAATGCTGGCCCTTCAATGACTATACTTCTTGGGTTAGCGATTATGTCCTGACTGAAATTCAACAGTTTGGGAGTTGAAATAAAGAACGGTAAATCGGTTATTGCTTCATAATAAATCAAGTTATCAATATTTGAAACTAAGTTTGGACTACTATTCGTGTTAAACTGATCTTCATTATTTTCTACCATTTTAGCTTGCCACGGGTTCAATATAGTTTCCAATGAAGGAGCAAGAGAGCCTGAGCGAATGGTTTTTCTCAAGCTTGAAACTGAGTAAGATGCACTTGCAATTGATGAATTTCTTAATATCTCGTTTTTGAGGTTTTGGGTTAGTTGTTGCTCAATACTGCCCCCAATTGAAGGTTCTTTACTCAGTGTGTCTAAGTACAATGTAGCGTTAGCTGAGGTGGGACTTGCAATTTCTTGTTCAATGGCCAGTCTAAGGAGTGCGTTGAAAAAATCAGTGGCAGCATTATCCCATGTAAACTTACTGAGCTTTTCTCGAAGTTTCTTTGCCTTCTCTTTAGATGCCTTCATATTTACGGAAATAGAAAGTATTGCTTCTTTAATAGCCGTAATATCAGTAAGGTTTATTTTTTTAGGGTCTAGTTCTTCAGAAGAAAGATCTGATTTGCCCGTTATCTTTACAGTATGAAATAGCATTCTGTCTTCAGTAGAAAGTTCTCTTTTAAGAAGCTCGTACAAGCCACTTTTCGAGGTTACGATTAATGGAACACAAGCTGATATGGCTTCCCACCCTGTTAACCCAAAGCCTTCATGCAGAGACGGCATAATTACCATATTCTGCTTTCTTATTAGATCAAGTAAATAATCTCTATCCGAGTGAAAGGGGATGGGGTTAACTGGAAGAATTTCATGAGAAAATTCTTTCACAATATCTTTCAAAACAGTGCTTTCAATATTTTCATGATCTACGCCGACAAAAAAGATGTGAGGCTCTTCTGTCATCACTCCATTAAATTTTTCAACGCTCTCCTTATGAGCTAAACCGAAAGCAGCAGCCACTATTCTTTGTTGTTTTAATGGGGTCGTAGTTTCATCAAGCCTACCAGACATAAAGACTGAGAACGGCTTGGATGGGTCACGATGCTCAATAGCTTCCAATCCAGGAATAATTTCAACAATAGCTTCAGGATTATCGTGGTTATCTGAAGCATACTCAGCTAACTTAGGCCCAACTCCGAAGATAATATCTGCTTGTGGGAATAACTTATTCTGCTCCTCAATCTTATTGCCAATTTCTTCTGCAGAAATCTCAACAAGCTTACCATCAGCTTGATTTTTATAAAGTTTATGAGTTGCATATGAGGAGTAGTGCATATGCTTTATAAGGGCAAGTTGAGATGCCCCTCCCATATTCCCATGAATTTCTTTGCATTTTTTAGCAATATGGCCAGTATGAACATCATGGCCAACCCACCATTTTACAACATCTCCATTTGCCTTTGTATCTCCAACAGCCTTCCAATAAACATCGAAAAATTCGCTGTTGGCATCTACATATTTTAATGTTAAACCGAGTTTTAGAGCCTCTTGAGTCTCTTTGTTATTGGGAATATCAGCACTTTTCGATGGATAAATTATGCACTCTAGCTTATAATCCTCAGGTAGAACTTTCGGTAGTGCTGAGCATATCCCGTAGTTGAAGACATTGATTCCGCCATATTTTGCTCCCCAAGCAGTAGTTATAATAATGATCTTATTGAGCATATTTATCTCAGCTTAATCGTCGATTGAAATAGCCTCGATAGTATACAAGAAACAAGAGGCTTAGCATAGAAGTGAACT
>DLGL01000118.1 GCA_002482685.1 Bacteriovoracaceae bacterium UBA7695
CCCTCTTAGCTAATCAAGATTTTGATATCGGATTCTTCGATTTAAATCTCAATGGAGAGCTTCACGGCCTAGATCTAATCGCAATTGCAAAACGGAAAAATCTATATTCTGTTGTTGTTTCGGGCGAATCCCTAGACACCACTATTAAGTCAGCATTTGAGAAAGGGGCAAAAGACTATCTTTTGAAGCCATTTACCGAAAATAAGCTAGAGCAAGTCCTGGCAAGCTATAAAAATAGTTTAAAGCATACAGAATCAGAAAATTTCATCCGAAATTTTTTCATAACAAAATCTGAGAAACAGATCGTTGAACTCAAAAAAATTAATAATTTAAGGATATCAGATAAACCCATTTTTATAAACGGTGAAACAGGTACCGGAAAAAGAGTCGTAGGCCATATTATCAAAACCATTTGTAATATGAATAATTTCGTTGAACTCAATTGTTCACAATTTACCGATGATCTCTTGGCCAGTGAACTCTTCGGACACGTTAAAGGCGCTTTTACAGGCGCAAATCATGATAAAGAAGGCCTTTTAAGTAAAGCAAACAACGGAATAATCTTCTTAGATGAAATTCATGCTCTTTCTTTAAGGGCACAAAGAATCTTGCTCAAGGCTATTGAAGAAAAAGTCTATTTCCCTGTAGGAAGTACAAAACCTGTAACATCAAATTTTAGAATTCTGGCCGCGACTTGCGAAAACATTCAAGAGTTGATTCGACAGGGGCTATTTAGACAAGATTTATATGCAAGGATTAGTACCTTTCAGATTAATTTGATGCCTCTTAGGGAAAGACCCGAAGATATACTTCTTCTTATCCAGCATTTCATTTCAAAGCATTTGGTACAAATCTATATTGATGATGATGCAAAGAGTTCGTTAACACGCTACTCTTGGCCGAGGAATACGAGAGAGATTGAAGATATTGTTGAAAACTGGATTGTTGATGGAACACGAATTGTAACGGTAGAAAAGCTACCGGTTCATATTAGAAATAACTCACCAATTGATTTGAGTTTAATCCCTGATGCTTATTTCGATATGATAGAAGAGCATGGTCTGAATGACTTCTTAGTCTATTTAAAGAAAGAGATTGTGACTGGTGCGATTAAAAGAAATGGAGGAAGCATGAGAAAAACGGCTACTCAAATTGGAGCTTCTTATTCTAGTTTATCCACATTTTTAAAACAGCATAAATCATTAAACCTTTCTCAGGGTCTAAAACCATGAATGATATTCGTAAAATCAAACATGATCTTAAAAGAGATGTTCACAATATCTTGAGCCTCCTTAAATTTATCAATAAAGATGAAGAAATCAAAGATCCTGATTTGAAGCAAATGTTAGAGATGGCCATATCTAAAGAAGAATTAATCATCGAAGGTCTGAACGAATTAAGCCGAAGATCTGAGGTCACAATATGACTAGTAAATATCATCTAACGGCCCAAGATAGTTCGTCCTATGCTGGAGGCTACGAAATATTTCTAAAGAGGACTAACTTTAGAGAAGTAATCCTAAAAGGTTTTTCAAATAGAATCTCAAACACAAAAATTATTTCGAATCCATTCTCAATTTTAGATGTAGGTTGTGGAAATGGAGAGATGACCGAAAAATACTTAAATGCAATTACCTCAAGTCATAATACACCTATTAATCTACATCTCTTAGAACCATCCTTAACAGCTTTGGAAGATGCTAGTGAGAAACTTATCGCTCCCAATATCAAAACAATAAAGCATAATATAACGTTAGATGATTATCTATTATCTCAAGTACCAAATAATTTTGACTTAATTATTGTAAGTTACGTTTTTTATCATCTTAATGCTAAATCGGTACAAGGATTGATCTCATTACTTAAACCCAATGGAAATCTTGTTATCATGATGGGAGGCAAGGATCACCCCTTGCGAAGAAATCCAATTTTAAAAACTCTCTCAAAGCATGGAAGTAGCTTTGATTTAAAAGCAGAATTAAGTTCGATGAAAAACATCAAAATGGAAGTTAACGAATTTACAACTGATGTGGATATATCTGGGTTAATTTGTGAAAATCAAATCATTGATGACGGCCGTCTATTTTTTTCTTTCATTTATAATCATGACCTCGACCTATTTACTCAGCCTCAGCTAGCAGCTCTTCACCAAACTGTGTCCGAAATTTTGAAATCAGATGATGGCAAAGCTCATCCAAAGCATGAAATTATTTGGGTAGAAAGAACATGAGATATATCGCTTTTATGGCCCTATTCATTATGTCAGCCGCGAATGCTTTTGATTGGAAAATCAAGAAGCAACCAGATGCTGACATTCAAATCAGATCCAAGAACTACACTGATAATTCATCAACTATCCCAAGAGAGTTTCAAGGCCACATTGAATATACTACTGAATTTCAGACACCTGCCAACATTGAAAACTTGGCTCTGTACCTAGGTAAAATTGGTGATGCAGACAAGGTTTACGTAAATAACATTTTAGTAGGCCAAACTGGGGACTTCCCGCCTAGCTTTCAATACGGCATGGACATAGAAAGAAATTATATTATCCCCTACTCAATCCTATATAAAGACAAATCAAATAATATTAAAGTTCATGTTTATTCAAAGTATTTTGTGAATAAAGGACTTAAAACCGAGCAAGTAAAAATCGGCGATATAGCAGGTCTTAATCATCTTAAATACACAAATGAAATCAAGGACAATGTCTCAAGAGTTGTTATCCCCCTCCTGTGCCTGATTTTAGCTGCTATCTCTTTCCCCTTCTTTGCTCCAAAAGCTTTATGGTGTGATCAAACCATCATATTTCTGCTTGGGCTTTCCAGCTTTATACTCGGACTTTGTAGAGGTAGGATTTGTTTTCATTATTTTGAGATGCTTTTTACATATAAAGCCAACATTATCTCAAGCGTGACAACGCTGTGGTTAATTTCCTATTATTCAATCGGTTCAAATACTAAGCATCGCAAGATAGCAATGGCAGTCCTGTCCTTGATCGCTTTGGGTTTTGCTTTTTCAATCGTACAACAACAAGATTTGCTAGGTGCAGCTGATGTGGCCCGCTATTGGTTCCATGTGGCTCCTTTCTTCATCCTAATGGGTATTATATTTTATTATCAAAAGCGCTCAAGAAACTATCTCTTGGAAGCAGGCTTACTCATTCTCTTCTTCGCTGATATTAATGATGTGCTCCATGATTTAAAATTGATCAATTCTGTGGCCATGCTTCAATCTGGTTTAGGCGTTTTCATATTATTACTGATTTTAAATCAAGTTATAAGGCTAAGAAAATCATGGGAATCATATTTCAAGAAAGAGTTGGAGCTGGATCGTGATGCTATCCTAGGTCGCCAAGCTGTCCAACTCGCTCATGATATAAGATCTCCTCTTGAAGCTTTGAAATCGGCAAAAGACGAAATTGCGAGTTTACCAGAGCTAGAAAGAGAAAGTATTAACCTTGCCATTAGGAGGATTGAGGAAATTGCCTTCAACCTTCTTCAAATGAGAAAAGGCAGAGTAAAATCGACTAGCCTTACCCATGTCAAGTCAACGGTCACGCAAATCATGGGTAAGGCTAGTCGATTTTA
>DLGL01000002.1 GCA_002482685.1 Bacteriovoracaceae bacterium UBA7695
CCTACCCAACAAGAAAAACGCGGCTGAGGAACTGAGGTCCACAAAACTTGAAAAAGAGCTTGAAGTCACAAAAGACTACCTCCAATCATTAAATGATGAGCACCAGAAAACAAATGATGCCCTGGCCACGGCCAATGAAGAGTTCGTTTCAGGAAATGAAGAATTACAAAGCATGAACGAGGAGCTTGAAACGGCCAAGGAAGAACTTCAAAGCATCAATGAGGAGCTCTCTACTGTAAATGATGAGCTTCAGAATAGTAATTTAGAAGTCGGTCAGGTCAACAATGATCTTATTAACTTACTCAATAGTGTTGAAATACCCATCGTTATTCTCGATCAGAATCACCGAATAAGAAGGTTCACCCCTCATGCCCGAAGCCTCATGAATCTTCTGGCAACCGACATCGGTCGCTCCATCGACGATATTAAACTCCATGTATCTGTTACCGACCTCACCGCCCAAATCATTAAAGCGACCAACAACGATTCAGTCCTTGAGTCCGAAGTTAAGGATAAGGAAGGCAAATGGTACAAAATGCAGATCCGTCCGTATAAGACTCAGGACAATAAGATTGAAGGTTCGGTTATCTCCCTGTTTGATATTGATCTTATTCGCCAGGAAGCCAATAAAGCAGAATGGGCACGAGACTATGCGGCCAGTATCGTTGAAGGGATTCAGATTCCCTTGGTTGTTCTGAATAAACATCTAAGGGTTATTTCGGCCAACCGCGCGTTTTATACACTATTTAATGTGACGACATTAGACACAGAAAAGAATCTCCTCAACACCTTAGGAATTAACGAATGGGACTTGCCTTCTTTGGGCGGCTCATTAAGTGACATCCTGACCAAAAATGTTCTTTTTAAAAATGTAGAGGTCCAAAGGGACTTTCCAAACCTCGGTCAAAGAACAATATCGATCTCGGCCCAGTATATAGACTTCAATGCCAAGGTTTCGAACCTCATTCTTTTGGCCATGGAAGACATAACGGAAAGAAAAGATCAGGAAATTGAGAAAACAAAACTCCTTTTGGCTGCTTTAAAAGCGAAAAAAGAAGCCGAAGAGGCAGGCAAACAACTTAGACTTATCGCGGATAGCGTCCCCATTCATTTGATACACATGGACAGGAATGAAAAATTCCTTTTTGTGAACAAATCAGCAGCGGACATGTGGGGCAAACAGACTGAAGACATGGTAGGTAAATCAATTTCCGAAATTGCCGGGGCAGAGATTCAACAGTCTCTGCATAAGTATACGGAAAAAGTTCTTTCAGGTGAGACTGTTTCCTATGAAGCACCTTTTACAGGCCCTAATGGAGCAAGCCTGACGTTCCTTAATACCTATAGCCCTGACCAAAACAAAGATGGATCCATCAACAGTTT
Source organism: Bacteriovoracaceae bacterium UBA7695 (assembly GCA_002482685.1). Classification (GTDB taxonomy): domain Bacteria; phylum Bdellovibrionota; class Bacteriovoracia; order Bacteriovoracales; family Bacteriovoracaceae; genus Peredibacter. The sequence continues at coordinate 1,384 of DLGL01000002.1, forward strand.
TGTCGCCACGGGAACTGACATCACGGAAAGAATTAAAAACGAAAAGATGCTTAATGCAACCATCAATAGTCTCGCTGAAGAAAGAGAGCTTAGGGAGCGTTTTGTTGCGGCCCTCTCTCACGATCTCCGAACCCCTCTGACAGTGGCACGCTTGGGTGCTGAGATGCTGGGGCGAAAAGTTCTAGATCCCGTTCAGCTGCACAACATATCCAATAAGATCGTCCGAAATATGGAAAGAGCTGACAGCATGATCCGTGATTTACTGGATGCAAACCGCCTCAATGCCGGCGAGAAGCTTCATTTTGACATGAAAGAATGTGACTTATATCAGGTTGCTGCCGAAGTAGTAGATGATTTAAAAACATCTTTTAATAAAGAAATTCTTCTCAATGAAGAAACTCACATCAAAGGCTTCTGGGACCGCGGGGCGATAAAGCGGATTATCGAAAACCTTGTGAGTAACGGACTTAAATACGGATCTTCTGAGACCCAAGTCTCTATCACCTTAATTGAAAACACCAGTCATGCAGAGATCCATGTCCACAATTTTGGTAATGTTATTGATGAGGAAGAGCAAAAAGATATTTTTGGATCTTTCAAGAGGACCAAGAGTGCAACGACTGGCATCCAGGAGGGCTGGGGAATAGGTCTCTCACTCGTCAAAGGCCTAGCAGAGGCCCTGGGTGGAAGTGCCCGACTTACAAGTACTGTTAGTGAAGGGACAACCTTCACGATCTCAATTCCTTTGGACTCGCGAGAAGTGAATCAATGACCCCACAAAAGCCCCCAAGTTTTTCGATCTCGGGGGCGCCGTAAAAGTGTTGTTTATATCAGAGCTAAAGGCGATATGGGGAAGAGCCGACTGAAGCTTGGCTTTTCATTGATGATATTAACATTTCTATGGCCTCATCACTTGTGATCGCTCCGCTTTTAATAACAGCGAATAGCTCCTCAGCTTTTATCTTTTCAACCTTATTCAATAAATTGGAATTCGAATAATCAGCAATCTCTTCAGTCGTCACCCCTTTTCAATTTGAGCATTTTTAAAATCGATGTCTTTTTGATCCCATTCAACGGTTAATGCATAATACAGTTCATCTGCTGCATCCTTTAATCCTTCATGGCCTGAAGCAGATGCTGAGTTTAGTCGTAAGGAAATGGGATGTAAGGTTGGATGAGGGTAAATTTCTGTAACAAGTGTTTCCCTGGGGCAGTTCATAAAAAATTAAAGATTTAGCCCATTATAACCGATAGGAAGAATACGGCTTTCGTGCCCAAAGGACAGTTATGTTGGTCAACAAAATATTGAACATGACATGCCTCTTAGTCTTGATTTTATCTACTTCTTGCCAGGTCGAGACATGGCTAGTGACTCCAGCGAAAGTTGCTGCCAGACCTCCAATGGCGAAATTCATCCAACAACTCGGTTTAGAATCGTTAGCGGCGCAATCAAATGGAGCTGAATGGCCTACTGGTTTTGCTTTTGATGATTTAACTGGTGACTACTATATCGCTTACCGCTCAAATGGGAACCTAGGTGGTCTCAATGTAGCGGGAATGGATTATGGAATGTTAAAACTAAATAGTTCCGGGGAAATT
>DLGL01000066.1:0-152 GCA_002482685.1 Bacteriovoracaceae bacterium UBA7695
CCAATGGGTCTCTATTTCCGAAGAATCTCCGGAATTAGAAGTAGATTTTTACTCTCCGAATTTTTCTGGCGACACAAAAATTGGTCAGGATTTTAAAGCTCCTTTTTTAGGTGCTCCACGCTCTTCATTCGGGACAGTTAATCACGAAGGGA
>DLGL01000066.1:207-17932 GCA_002482685.1 Bacteriovoracaceae bacterium UBA7695
CGAGCACACTTATCCACCTGAATCTTTCTCGGATATGTTCTTAGTTTACGATGCTCAGACTAATGCCTGGAAAGAGCTCGCTCCTCGCCCTGTAAAGGCCCACGGATACGAACTGGCAGCCTATGGGAATTACATTTATGCTTTTGGTGGATTCGCTTACTCGGCCGATCACTTGCCGAAGTGGAAATCTTTGGATCAAATTGACCGCTACAATATTGCCGAGAATAAATGGGAAACCATCGGTAAGCTCCTCTCGCCTCGCTCATCAAACGCCGTTGTTCAAATTGATGATAAGGCCTACATAGCCGGGGGATGGGATTCTACACCTAAGGCCCCAAATGATCTTGAAGGCACATTTTTAAGTTCAATTGAAGTTTTCAATTTCAAAACAGAAACGGTTGAAACGGCCAACTTTCAGCTTCCCCTCCCTCTTCGCCGTGCCCTCACGGCTATTGAGCATGAAGGGAAAATTATCCTGGTCGGAGGCCTGGGCCAAGGCTCAAGTCATTTTGATCTACTCAACAACGTTACCTCGATCAATCCGGTAGATGGCGCGGTCAAAGAACTAGAGCCCCTTCCTTTTGCAACCTTTGCCCCAGCAGCAGAAATTCTTAATGGTAAGCTCTATGTATTTGGTGGAATGTTTAAAACAGGCCCCATGAATTTTGAATATGTGTCCCACATCTACGAGCTCAATATCGCCCTTTCAAGCTGGGCCCATACTGGTCGGTGCCTGAATGAAACAAAAGGTTTCTCCCAAGTTTATAAGCTCGATGAGAAGACTTTAGGTATTCTCGGTGGCCACCGCTATTTTGAAGGTTTTGATTCCCCGGTCTCGACGTTTGAAACTTTCAGCCCCATTAAGTAGTTAAATTTTAAGCCTTGAAGCCCTCAAAAGGCTTCAAGGTATCGACCCTAACCAGTCTTTTTTACACGACTTAATGCAACGCAAGGCAACTTGCGGTAGTGTGCTTTCATTCCATTTTAAAAAGGACTAAAAGCATGAAACTGACCGCACTTCTCCTGAGCTTAAGTTGTCTCTCAACTGCGGCCTTTGCTCATGAAAATGGAACGATCCGAATTTATGATTCGAAATTTCTGCCCCAGATTGTTTCTCTCCTCACACCCGGAAACTTAGTTTTAGAAGATGGAAAGAAAAAATCTCTTCTTCTTCCTAAAACGGCAAAGGCCTTAAATGAGAATCTTGAAAAGATAAGAGATTACTACGCTGAAGAATTTGGTCGCAAAAGCTGGGATGGTAATGGGGCAGATATCAATGCTTCACTAAATGTTAACCGCTACACACTTATTGATATCCTTGGTTCAAAAGAAAATGCAGCATGGATGAAACTCTCTAACCGATTTATTTTCGGAGCAGGGAGAAGAAAAGGAATGGATAACTTTGAAAAAGCCCTGGATGTAGTAGGACATGAATACACTCATGCCGTCATCCAAACATCTTCGGCGCTGGAGTACGAAGGTCAATCAGGTGCCTTAAATGAGCATCTGGCCGATGTGTTCGGTTCAATTATAAATCAGCATTACAATGATAAAATTTCTACTCCTTATATTATCGGTGCTTCAGTCATTTCTAAAAAAGACGCTCTTAAATGTGAGGGGCTGCGGGATATGATGAATCCACTTAAGGGATTAGATGCTCAACCGGATCACATGAATTTTATGAATCACCCTGCACTGAAACCTATAGTTGTTGATTGCAAACCTTCTAAGGACAACGATAACTGTGGCGTTCATATCCTGAGTGGAATCCCCAACAAAATGGCGGCGATCGTGATGTCGAAACTTGGAATCGAAGAATCAGGTAAACTTTTTTATAACGTTATGACTAAACGACTGAATCCTAAATCAAACTTTGCTGATTACAGTAAGGCATTGAGACTTGAATGTAAGTCCCTAAGCTCAGACGCCTGTCATATCGTTAATGAAGCCTTGAAGGCAGTAGGACTCTAGACTCCAGATTTTCCATAATTCGGAAGGACCCTGGCAGATGGATCTGCCACGTTACAGTTTGACCATTCCTTATTGGGCATCCAGAAATCTTTTATCATCTTTGATTGTCCGGCAAAATGCTTCTCAAATATATCCCGATAAAGCAGAGACTCTTTAGTGAAAGGTGTTCCAAAAGGATATTTATTTTTTGCCTGAGCAACATCCTGATCTGAATATTTTGAATCAGCATATTCTTTTAGATAGTCGACCATGGAGTGTCCTACGGCATCTGAGAAAGCAGCTTTCTCTCGCCAGAGGATGGATTCCGGCAGCAGCTTAGTTCCATCAAAGGCTTTACGTAAAATCCATTTTCCCATGCCCGTTGTATTAACTTTAAACTCAGGATGAATCTCCATTACGGTCCGGACAAAATCCAGGTCTCCAAAAGGGACCCTGGCTTCAAGAGAGTTTGCAGCGATACAGCGGTCAGCTCTCAGCACGTCGTACATGTAAAGTTCATCTACACGTTTTTTTGCTTCCTGCTGAAAAGCTTCAGGTGATGGAGCAAAATCGGTGTACTTATAACCGAAAAGCTCATCAGAAATTTCTCCGGTCAGAACAACTTTGATATCAGTTTTTTCACGGATGTACTTACAAACCAGGTACATTCCAATTGAAGCACGGATAGAGGTAATGTCCCATGTTTCGAGATGCCAGATAAGCTTATCTAGAACTCCAAGTGTGTCTTCTTTATTAAAGTAAACCGGATGGTGATTCGACTTTATATAGTCAGCAACGGTTTTAGCGTAATGAATATCAATAGGATTATGATCAAGCCCCACAGCGAAAGTTGCGATGGGCTTTTTGAGAATATCATTAGCAATGGCACATACTAAACTTGAATCGAGTCCCCCAGAGAGTAAAAACCCTACCGGAACATCGGCCACAAGACGCTTGCGAACGCCTTCAATAAGCTTTTCTCTGATGTCTTTAAGATGACCCTCAAGAGGTTTTGAACTGTGCTGGACAACAGTGGTGAGGTCTATGTATTTTTCGAAATTTTCTCCATCATAAAAATAACCAGGAGGAAAAGCCTCAACCGTTTTACAGTACGGAGTTAAAACCTTGGCTTCTGAAGCGAACATGATTTTATTTTCAATTGTATACCCGAAAAAAAGCGGGCGAATCCCAATCGGGTCCCTTCCGGCAACTAGGCACTTCTTTTTATTATCCCATATAACTACAGCAAATTCAGCATCAAGCTGTTGGCAAAGTCTGGCGATCCCAAGTTCTTTGAACATTGGAACCAGAACCTCACAATCTGATTCTGATTTAAAATGATGACTCTTCTCGTATGTCTTTTTTAGAGCTTCGTAATTGTAGACCTCACCATTGCACATGATCACGTGACCAAATTCAGAATCCTGAAAGGGCTGATGGCCTTTTTGAGAAGGATCCATAATGGCCAGACGATGAAATCCAAAAGTGGCTTCGCCTTGATTGATGGATAATATTTCTGAATCATCAGGCCCACGGTGGGTAAGCGTCTTAAAGACCGCATCTAAGTTTTTTAATTGAGTCCCGTCACCAGAATAAGCAAGTAGTCCACACATGAGATTTTGATCCTTTTCCCTAGGAAAGAGCCGCACTCAATGGTATCGCGAAAGGCCCTTGTCTCTTATGGAGGAGAAATTTGCCTACTCTACAAATCCGTCCCTCAGAGGTCTTATAGAAAGATGGACTCTCATTCTAAGAAAATCATGGTGATACTGACCGGAGCTGGCATTTCAGCTGAGTCGGGACTTAGTACTTTCAGGGATTCAGATGGCCTTTGGGAGAACCACCGGGTTGAAGAGGTGGCCACACCCGAAGCCTACCTCAAGGATCCACAGCTGGTTTGGCGCTTCTATTCAATGCGAAGAATTCAGGCCTCTAGGGCAACCCCTAATGCCGCTCACCTGGCACTCGCGGAATTTAGCTACAAGCAAGCCGAGAATTTTGAAGTCTATCTCATCTCGCAGAATGTGGACTGTCTTCATCAAAGAGCGGACCATTATAACCGTCTGGAGCCAATCAATCTGCACGGCTCTCTTCATCAATCAAGATGCACTGGCTGTGAGACAATCTATTTTGATGATTACGCTTACTTTGATTTAGATGGAAATTATGCTCCGGGGCCCACAAATCTCTGCGACCCTATTCAGAGGGCGAGCATGGATTATTTGCATAACTACAAACTTGAATACAGAAATTTTCTCCCACTCTCCCCCTGCTGCAAAGAATCGATGAGACCGCATATCGTTTGGTTTGGTGAAGTTCCCCTTTATATGGATAAGATCATTCCCTTACTTCAGAAAGCTAATATTTTCGTCACTATTGGGACAAGTGGTGTTGTGTATCCGGCAGCTGGTTTTTTAGAATTGGCCCAGAGAAATGGAGCTCACACGATTTGTATTAACCGTGAGCCTATTCCACAAAACAATTATATCGATGATTTCATTCAGGGAAGTGCCGGCGAGAAAGTTCCACTTTTTCTTGAGACTCTTAAAAAACTATCCTGAAATTTTAAAACGAATTAAATCTCTGGCGGCCATTTTTCTGGCGCGCGCTCGGGCAACAGAAAGCTTAGAAGAACTGATTGCAGGCTCGAACACTTCAACTTTTGATCCGACGTATTCTTTGGTCCAAACATTTAGGATCTTTACCGTAACAAAATACGTGTGCGTGCTGGCCGTATAACCATACTCTTCCAGGGCCACAAATTGCCCAGCCTTAGACATCCCCAACAAATCAATCTTGTTATGCTGGCTTCCGAATGCCTGAAAGCTAAGAACCAGCAACAAAACAAATGTTATTTTACTTAGCATAATGACCTCTTTCCCCTTATTAGAGCAAGCCTTAGGCCAGCATGTGGCCCGGATTTCGGAGGCTTAAGACCCAAAGGTTGTCAGGAGCTGAAATGGTGTCTAGTTTTTAGGCAAATCCGGTGATAGGTTGTGGGCAAAATTCTCAGTTTTTTCAGGAGTTAATTATGCATTCTTTTGAATCTCACATCCGTAGTGTCCCTGATTTCCCGAAAGCAGGTATCGTATTCAAAGATATCTCCCCTCTTATGCAGGAGCGCTTTCACGAAGTCGTAGAGGCCATGTGTGAAGGGATCAATTGGAATGAAATTGATTACGTTGTCGGCATTGAGTCCCGTGGATTTATCCTAGGGGCAGCGATGGCCACTTTGAAAGGAAAGGGGTTTATCCCGGTTAGAAAAAAAGGGAAGCTTCCTCCTCCGGTCATAGGTGAGTCCTACTCCTTGGAATACGGCACCGACACGCTTGAAATGATCATTAACCAAAAGTCAGCTCGTGTAGTTCTTGTAGATGATGTCCTTGCCACTGGAGGCACTTTGAAGGCCGTAATGAACCTCTGCCAGAAGAATAACTACGATGTGAAGGCTATGGCCCTTCTGATTAACCTGACCTTTTTGAATAAGTTTAAAGAGGAAGGTCTTCCCGTCCATACCGTTATCAATTACTAAACGCTTTTAATAAACCCAAAATCGATTAAACTGATTACTATGTGGATCATTTTGGGTTTTCTCTTTTCTTTCCAACTTCACGCCTTAGAGTCTTTTGAAAGACTTAATGGCGTTAAAATTCTCCGTGTTTTAGACAAGAACATCATCATGGTTAACCGCGGACTCGAAGATGGGATTCTACTCAATGATCATGCTAAGCTCTCGCAAGAGGGTGAAGGCTATTCGGCCCGGGCCATTTGTATCAAAGCTCGGGGAGATAATTCCTATTGGAAACTCTACAGAATCCCCTACAGTGAAACCATTTCTCTTGATCTGACTTACTCAATAGTAGGAATGGCGGATAAAGAGATTCCAGGCAGGGTTGCAAGTCTCAGAGATGAAGTTTTAGAGATAAATGATCCGGCCGAAAATAAGAAAAATCCGGAATCTAAAACAGACCCTTTTTCTGTTAAGCGGGATCTGCCCGAAAAACTTACTGAGAGAGATTTAATAGAAACAGTTGGTCCTGATAAAAGAAAACTCTTCATGGAGAAGGCGCTTAATCAGGATCAGATGAGACGGGACCTTCAAGACTATCAAGTTTCGGTCTTTGCTTCACCATTCACACGTCAGTCGATAAATGAGGGCGAGAGCTACCGATACGGGGCCCGCGCTGGAAATGTTGCTTCGAAGTACCGCCTCATGGGACAGTTTGAGCAGCAACAAACAAAACTTAAAGATCCTCTGACAAAAGAAGAAGTTTCCACACGAAGCACTTCAGGTCAGGCCCAGTTTGTAATCCATAGACTTAATAACGATGTCTCATCTTTGAGTCTCATTAATTACAACTCAAACCGATTCAGCAGGCTGGCGACTCCCAAATCTCACTGGCAGGCCGGGCCCATTGGATTTACATGGCACATGTTTGAAAACCGGACTTGGGAATATTTTGATCTCAGCTATATTCCTCTCTACGATATCCGTACAACAGATGTGCTTGATGCCTCAGGCTCTCAAAGCGAGGACAAAACATCTGGTCTGCGCCACGGATTCAGACTGGCGGTAAAAACTCGAATCAATGAACGTGTCGCTTTTGAGAATCTTTTATGGGTCAGGCCCTACCAGGATCTGGCTTCCTGGAGAATCGAGGGCGATAACCTAAACCTCTCTAATGATTTAAAGCTCATCTTTAATCTCACCGGGAATTTATTCTTTGATTATAATTTCGTGTATCAGTACGACACACTTTGGAAAAAGCTCAGTGACCTTCCCTCTACCAATACTATCAACTCGCTTAACCTGAGATACGATTTCGATATTTAAATTATGAAAAAACAACATGCAATTCTTCTGGCGGTTATCTCCCTCATCCTTTCAACTGCGATTGTTTTTTACATCGCACCCGAAAATAACATCGAGAAAGCTATTGAGGATGCACCGGTAACGACCGAGGCTTCTCCGGTCAATCCCACGGCCAATCCTGATTGCCAGATTTCTCCTCAGTCTCTGAATCCGCTGATTGATGTGAAGGCCCATGACGTTGAGAAGGTCATTGAAAATGGCTTCTCAAATGAATCTAAGCTCTATATTCAGCATGTCGTTTTAAAAGACAATACTCATCTTGAGTATACTGAAGGTGGCTGCGTTCACTTCTCATACGAGATCACCATTTATCCTTACACTCCGTCAGAGAAATCGACCCATGTTATTGCAAGGGATGCACTTAACGAAATCAATACGCCTCACTACTTAAATGATGCTAACAACAAGATTCAAATGCTTCGTACAAGTCTCGATAAAGTTTTTCAGAAAGCTAACGAAGCGGTGGACGAAGAGATGAAGCTTGAATGCGGGGATGCTCAGTGTGATATATCCGTAGTCGAAAATAAGATGATCATCTCTTACGATATGGCGCTTTAGTCCCGTATAAAGTGAACCAAAAATTCCACGTTTCCGTTTTTGCCTTGAATAGGTGATTGAATGGACTCAACAAATTTCCAGTTATTTTTTGTCGCAAAACTTATGACTTCATCTAAAATTTTCTCACGAACGATTTCATCTTTAACGACCCCATCTTTTGGCAGCCTATCAATCCCGGCCTCAAACTGAGGTTTTACAAGTGCCATCAGAGGAGCACCCTCTTTGAGCAAGTTTCGGACTTGGTCCAGAACCTTTGTAATGGAGATAAAAGACAAATCCATCACTGCACCATCGGCGAGTTCAGGTAATGATTGAAGCTCGCGGATATTAGTCCCCTCAAGATTGATCACTCGTGGGTCTTCTTTAAGTTTTGGGGCCAGCTGGTCATGTCCCACATCAATAGCATAAACCTTCACAGCTCCCGCCATCAACATGACTTCCGTAAAGCCGCCGGTGCTGGCACCTACGTCCAGCATCACTTTATTTTTTACATCTATTTTAAATGCTTCAAGGGCCTTCTCTAATTTAAAGGCCCCACGACCAACAAATAAAGGAACATTGATTTCAATTTTTGATTCAGGACTTATGAGTTCCGAGCCCTTTTTAAGAATTTGTCCATCGACAGTGACATCTCCCTTCTCAATCAGGCTTTTTGCCTGAGAGCGGGAAGAAACAAGTTTTAGATCAGCAAGAACCTTATCTGCACGCTCTTTCACAACTCAACTTCACCTTTAAAACATTCCGTGACTTCACCAGAGTAAAATATTTTTTCTCCAACTGATACCACCTGTTCTCCACCCTTGGTGTGAAGCTTTACCTCACCTTGCCAGCTAAACCATTCAGAAAGTGCGAGGGCCGTGGCAGTGAGGCCCGTTCCACAAGAGTGAGTTTCATCTTCTACTCCCCGCTCATATGTGCGGGCGTATGCTGTTTTCTGATCCGCATTCATCACTTCAACAAAAGTCACATTGGTTCCATTAGGAAAGAGAGAATGATTGCGGTAAAACGATCCGACTTTCTTCACATCCACGGCTTTTGCGTTATCAGTGAGAAAAACCAAATGTGGGACACCTGTATTTACAAAAAAACTTCGGGAAAAATCTTTGAATCCTGAAAGGTCATGAATGTTTTTATCTTTGATCTCAGACATCTGAAGAGAAAAGCTGTTCCCTTTTCTGAACACCGGATAGACCGAATTCATGGTCTCGATCAGGTAAGAATCTTTTTTAGGGGTCGCAAAGGTGTCAAAGTAGGTCGCAAGGCAGCGCAAGCCATTCCCGCACATCTCAGCTTCCCCCCCATCAGCATTATAAATCCGCATCCGGACATCACCCTTTGCAGTTGACCCAAAGGTGATCACACCGTCGGCCCCTATCCCAAAATGCCTATGGCAGAGCTTTTCAATGCTTTTGGGCGTGAGTTTGACCTCGTCGCTCAAAATGATGAAGTCATTGCCGTTTCCGGAGTATTTTACGAATTTTGTCGTGGCCATGGGGAAAGTATAGAACGACGATGGGAGTGCGTCAAAATCTTTGCCTCGAGTCTTCTTGGCATAAAATGGTAGTTGCAGTAAATTAATAGCTCATTTGTGGGATTATAGCTCAGTTGGTTAGAGCTCCCGGCTCATAACCGGGTGGTCGCAGGTTCAAGTCCTGCTGGTCCCACCACTCAACTTCTTTTCCGCACACTATACGCTAAAACAAACCCGCCCGAGATTTTTTAGGTCTCGGGCGGGTATTGAATACTTACTTTTAGATAAAAACTATGGATTAACGAACTCTTCAAACTTTAGATTCTGGGGAGCCGTACGAGTCTCATCAATCTCTCCAGTCAAACTCAAACCTTAGGCGATAATAAAAAGCAGTCGGCTAAAGCCAACTCCCTTTTTATTATTAGTGGACCAATAAGCGGGTTAGAAGAGAAAGGTTTAGATCGCCGAACACTTTTAAAGTGTAAATTCTACAATTTTTGACGCGACTGACTCGAATTTTTATATAAGGACCAAACATTTTAATTATGTAGGAATTTTATGAAAGCTCTTTTAGCGCTTCTAATTCTCATGTCTATGTCGGCTTTTGCAAAAGAGCCGTTCACAGACAAGGATTTACACCAGGCCTTAAGTAAAAATGAATCTGGAATCATTTATTTGTGGAGCCCCTTCATGCCTTTATCTGTTATTGGCCGTGAAGAGATCATTGAAGTCGCTCAAAACTTAAACCTACAATTGATCCTGGTTGTTGACCCATTGGCAACCCAAACGGAAACGCCTGATCCGCTCATGATGTCTCGTGATCTCATGAAGTTCGGCGTTCTAGATCACTATCCCGCGATTGCTTTATACTCTGAAGGCAAGCTCGTCAAAGATGTGATCATTCACGGATACGAACAGAAACAAACTTTATCTGAACTTATTAATTCATATTTGAATGGAAAAAATCTATGAGAGCTCTTCTTATTTCAATCTTTCTAACGGCAACAACTGCTCACGCCCAAACTATTGTGAAAGGAAAACTTCTCAAAGAAGTTGCTATAGAAGGAAAACCTTCTTTCTTTTTCAAAATTCACGGAAGTGGAAGGTTTATTTCCTATAGTCTGGCAAATGATCCTAACCGACCTGCAGGAGCTGGGACAAATCATCTTCTTGAACTGGCAACAGGTTCTCTCATGACTATTCCTGGTCCATGGGATCCAGTCTTTGTGGCCAATAGTAACTATATGATCCTTCCAAGAGGGACTGATGCCAGTTATATAAACTATGAGCTTCGCGATTTAAATAAACTTTTGAGAAACAATCCTACTTCTCACATTGGAGACGTTCCAAACGTGACCGGGCTTTACCAGTCTGTAGGTGTACTTTCAACTCAAGGACCTAAAACAAAAATTCGATTAATTGCCGAAGATGGCTATCGTAATCACAAAGTAAAAGATTTCACATATAACTCGGCCACAAATTCGCTTAATGTAGATCAAGTTGGTGTCACTCATAAGCTTTGCTCAAACCAGGACTTAAAACTTCCTATGCTTTCAAAAGATGGGCAATTTCTTGGTGGATTAGATTTAAAAACAAAAAAATCCGCTATTTGGAAGATCAACCCTGACTTTACATGTGACAAGGTACTAGATCTTAGTCTTAAAACGGGAAAATTGAACTTCAGCTACGATAGTACCAAAGTTACGTACCATGTTTATGGTGAGCCAGTAGAAGCTAAAGAAGACGCTGCTGAAAATTACATTCCTATCCCATCTGATAGTTTTGTTTCTGATGTCTATGTTCTTGACCTTAGAACCAAAGTCACTACCCGGGTAACTTCCAACAGAGAAACCAACTCTATGTATCCTGACTTTACTGCCGATGGACAATTGGTTTTTATCAACCACCACCATGATGACGCAAGGAAAGTAACCTTTTCATTTTTAAGATTATAAGAGGACTTATGAAACATCTTTTACTTTTATCTTTTGTTTTTTCATTTTCAGCCGTAGCACAAACAAAAACAACTTTTGATCAGGTTGCTCCCATTTTTGAGGCCAAATGTCTAAGCTGTCACGGTAACCAAAATAAAGCAGGTGGAGTCGACTTGAGCGGATATAACGAACTCCTCGACTACGTAGTTCCAGGTATCGCAGGCCAAAGCGATCTGTGGATTCAGATTGCATCTGGATCTATGCCCATGGGTCAAAAGATGACCGCAGAAGAAAAGCTGCTCATTAAAAAATGGATTGTTGACGGCGCTCTGCCAGGAGCCAGGAAGTAGCGACTAATCTTTTGCAATCGCTATTATAGTACTTCCATCAGCTGAAAGTAAGAGACCAAAACCGCCAAGTTTCGCATTCGCAGAAACAGACTCCAGGTACGAATCACTCTCATCTGCTTTGAGAGTATATTGGTATTCGATAGGAACATAAAAATCCCCAAGCTCAGTCTTTTTCTGACCTTCCTTTAATATGAGAAGGAAGTTTTCTGAGCAATTTAGATTGCCCGGGATTTCTATATCGGCGTTTTCATCAGAGAACTCAGCTTTGTCTAATAATCGTGCCATAATTTTGCCAGCATCTTCGGCCAGGGTCAGCCTCAACATACAACCTGCTGCGAATGATGCCTGTGTTGTCAGTAAGATTAATCCAAAAAAGAATAGTTTCATTTGAGTCCTTCGGAGCAGGGTTGTTTTTGGCATTTTAGCTTATTCAGAATTCTCAAGGGGGGTAGAGAGAAGAGATTTCAGGGTAGTTACGAAAGTGTCAATTTTCTAGACGATTTCTACTTACAGAGGACTGTATCGAGGTCAAGGGCGCTCTCTTGCAAGAGGCTTCTCAGCTCGTTGAAGAATTTCGGGTCGGCCAGAAGATCAAACAAGGCTTTCTCATCAATATCAATGATGGGTGCACAGTGCTGGGAAGATACCAAGGATGTTTTAGCGTCTGTTATAAGAGATTTTATGATTTCTTGATTCAATTTCTGGTTTAAAGAGACCCATGAATTTGGAGCGGCCTGTTTCAGTTCATGAACATATGCCTTTAAAAGAAATAAAAAGTGATAGAGTCCGTGACGCTGACCCATAAGAAATTTGGATGCATCACTGTTTGGTAAATCTTTTTTTACCCTCGCTTCAAAACGTAATCCATGAATGTAAGCATTTAATTCTGTTAAGCCTCTGGGAAATGAATTTGATGCATAGGTAGTCTCATCTAAGATGTAGGCGGCAAGCCAATCGTGAATCGGGTGCTCAGAATCCCCCATGACGTCTGGGTAGTTCTCACTTAAAAATTTAAGAACCAAAACTTTGGGAGTCGGAGCATTCAGAAGGCTTATGGCGCCGATATGCTTTTTATCTAGCGAGAAAAGATTAGCTTCTGCATTAGGATTTTCTATAAACCAATTTTCGAGTTCTTCAAGTTTTAGACCCGCTGGAACTCCCAGATCTTCCGTATGGACCGCTTCATGAACAACAACTTCCATCCCAAAGGTTGAAAGACTGCAGTCCAGAAACCCATGCATCATCGTGTGACGATCAACAACATAGATCTCTGACTCTTCTTCTAATAGTTTAAAAGCCTCTTGAGTACAATCAGCTGCTGATGAAGCTGAAGAGAGAGAAAACAAAATAAAGGCTAAAATCGTATTTTTCATGTTGATGTAAATAAGGCCATCCTTGGCCTTGAAGAGCGACTTCTTCCGTGAATCGAATTTTAAATTAGAGTTTAATACCAAATGGAAACTTAGGTTTTTTCTTTTCTTTTTTCTTAGGGGCTGCTGCAGTAGCTGCTGGAACAGCAGTTAGTTCAGCCATTTGTTTTTCGAAAAGAGCAATTTCAGAACTAACAATGCTTAACTGATCTTTTTTAGATTCGATTGATGCTTTAAGGGCCGCAGCCTTTTCTTCTTTTGTCGCTGGAGCGAGTGAGGCTCCCCAGGCTTTTTTATCAGCAGCGAGCTTTAGCTCAACAGACTCAAGGTACTTATCAAGACAGTATTTGCGGTCAATCTTGTTTTGAGTTGTGTAACATTTCTGAGGATCTGTTTGAGAAAAAGCGGACACGCTAATAGTAATAGCTAAAACAACGAAAGAAAATTTCAATGCCGACTCCTTAAGAACTATGTATTTCATATAAGCATAGGAAAAAGTATTGAGCTAGGAAAGGAAATAACTAGAAGATTCTTTGTTACTTTAAAGACGAATGAATTCCTTAACAAGACCCAGGCCACCGAGATCTTTACGACTTTCTTTGTTTAGGACACGACCACCTGTAATACTGATCTCAATTCCACAGTCCTCTTCACGGATGACCTTAGAAATTGTAAACGAAGACCCCTCGACAGCTAAATCAGCTGATTTGAGTTTTACTAACATTGATGATTTAAGGTCTTCGGTAGATTTAGGATATTTTGTTTCAAACTCGACTTTATTTTCGGCAATTCCAAGCTCTTCGAGTTTGGATAATGAAACACCTTTGGAGCGATCGACGAGACTGCTGAGCTTTTCCTGACCTTCAGCGGATTTTACAAAAGTATCTATATTGCAATCAGCAAAACTATTAAGATGGAATATTGTCGCGATCAGAAGCAGTAGTCGTTTAAACATTAATTTTTCTTCGCTTTATGAATAAGACTTTCTCGAAAAGAGCGCTGTATAAGACGCTTCTCCCTCCACTGACTCAACAAAACCTTATCATCAACGAAGGAGGGATGATTCTTAAACTTTTCTGAATATTTCCGACGCTCAAAACTCCTCGCTTTTTTGCTGAATCTGAATCCCTCATGTGTTTTAAGGACTTCGGGGACAAAGGTTTGCACTAAAGGGGACGAAACTTCAACTTCACCTTCAACAACGTCGAGATCAATACCAGATGGTGCAGTGGAAACTTCAAACTCTGCGCCTCTTACGTTAAATGCGACGCTATCTGCGTCTACTCTCAAACTTACATCAAGATCTGAAGCCTTAGTGACCCTCACTCGGATAAGCCCTTTCAGAAAACCAATGACGGAATTTAGTCTTGCAACTTGAGAAGTGTTATCGAAAAAATTCTGAGTCAGTTTAATTTGAGTCTTTTTTGAAAGACTCATTTGAATTGCCGGGTAAAGTGTTAGCTGAACCACGTTTTTCTCTGAGAAAACTTCATCACCTTCTTCAAGAAGATAACCAGGAGTAAGATTGAACTTCTGTGAGCCGCGCAATATGAAGGCAGATGAATCGCCTATGATTTTTGAAACTTTGCCGACTTCAGCAAACGAGGCACTCATTAATAAAAAACAAAGGGACCAGAGGATCATAGGGCTATTCTGACTTGATCTTGTGACAAAGGCAAGGCGGGTTGGCCCTTAACTCATGAGGGAGAAAAAATCAGGATAAGACTTATTCACAGCCTCAGATGGCACGATAGTGCCTCCGTCATAAAATCTTAAAAATAAGGCGGCCGTCATAACCATACGGTGATCATCCTTCATTTCTAAGTCTAAAGGCTGATGAAATCTATAATCCGGGTCACCATGAATGACTAACTCATTATTTTCTATACAAGTATCTATTTTAAAAGCCTTCAAGAGGCCCAAAACTTCCGTGAGCCGGTCGCTTTCTTTATGGACTAAGTTTTCAATTCCTCGCAGCTTATGAAAACCATCGACATGGGCCAGGTAGAAGCTGAGGGCCGGAACCAGGTCTAAACAACCTGAAACATCGAGGCTAAAATTTTTTTGCACAGCATACGGCTTAACAGTTATCCCAAGGCTAGATTCAAACATCACCCCGACATCTTTCAAGATCAATCCAAATTTTGAATCGGCCTGAAAACTGTCTATAAAAAGTCCCGGAAAAAAAACTTCCTGCTTCAATGCTGCAAATGCCAAAGGATAACTGGCGCTACTCCAATCAAGAGGAATATGAAAGTCAGATTTTTGTTTAAAATGCTCAATCAGATCTTTTGTCATTGACCAATAATCGGCCGATGAATTCATATTCAGAGGAATGATCTCAGTTTCAGAAAAAGCGCTGACCAACTGAAGACCTGAGGCAAACTGAGTTGTTCTCGCACAGTCTACTTCAAGTTTCTTGGGGAAAATAACTGGCCCCTGAATAGTCAGAAGATTATCTCTTAGCTCTATTTTTGCTCCAAGGAGACTGGCCTCTGTTATAAACTCATCCCAAGGTCTATCTTTTAATCTTTTACCAAGTATTAAAGTGTAAGGTCTCGACCCACAAAGGAGCATAGAGGAAAGAAATCTTGCTGTTGTTCCACCCTCTCCTACTTCAATTGCTGAAACGTTGTCAGTTTCACAGGCCGGAAAGCTATTTAAAATAGTAACCTTTCCACCTTCTTGTTCAACTTGAAGACCTATTTTTTTTAAAGCAGAAATTAAAAAAAGAACATCATCGGCAGAAGATAAGTTATGAATTGTTTGAGATCCTGGTTTTAAAGCGGCCAAAATCAACGCTCGGTTAGCATAAGACTTTGAAGAAGGAAGATTAATAATTGCCGGTAATAACCCTGGACTAATTAAACGCTTCATGCTCTTCAATCTTTTTAAGAAGGTCATTAAACGCAATTTCATGAATAAAACACTCACCCATTTCTTTAACTAAAATGAGCTTAATAGACTGATGAGTTTTCTTTTTATCCATTTTGAGAAATTCAGTGAATTGGACTAAAGAAAAGTTTTTATAAAATTTAAGATCTAGTTGATCGAAAGGAAGGTTAAGACTCAAAGCCATTTTATTCCAGTTATCCAAACTTTCCTGTAAGGAAAATAGTTCAAACAAGTACCTTAATCCCATCGCTACTGCCATTCCGTGAGAAACTTTGAGAGTCGATTCAAAAGCATGTCCTAAAGTATGCCCTAGGTTCAAAAGGGCCCTCTCATTTAAATCCTTGAAGTCTTTTTCGACAACCTGACTTTTAAAGTGAGCGCATTCAAAGGCGATGACATCTAAAGGCGTCTTATTCAAGATGAGGTCGGAAATTTCTTTTGAGAGAAAACCATATTTCAAGATCTCTCCCATCCCGGAATGCAACTCAGCTTCAGGTAACGTTGAGAGAAAGTCGTGACAGATCAGAACTGAGGATGGAGCGTGAAAAGAGCCTAATAAATTTTTTCCTTGGGCCGTATTAACAGCAACTTTACCACCAATCGATCCATCAACCATGGCAAGCAAAGTTGTAGGAATGGCCATCCAGCAAACTCCCCGAAGTATGGTCGCGGCGACGAACCCAGCTAAATCGGTAGTCGCCCCCCCACCTATTGCTATAATAGTAGATGAGCGTGAGATGCCTTTCTCAAGAAAAAAAACTGAAACTTCTTCGTATGTTTTTAGATTCTTCTGGGCCTCAGGTTGATCTAACCAATAGACACAACTTGAAGTCTTTATCCATTCCGGGAGATGATCTCTTAAGGCTCCATCAATGACGCCATAGAATTCATCTTCCTGCTTTTTAAGCTGGGCAAAAAGTTCGGGCTTTTTGATAAAAGTTACATTAGATTTCATCTCTGACATTATCACGGTAAAGATAAGGAATTTGAAGTGAGTGCTGAGTGGTTTTTTAAATTAAAAGAGTTCGATTCCCTTGGTAAGATGAAAAACGGGCACTTAAAGTCTATCCAGGATGAACAAAACCGATTATCCAGTTTAAACGTCAAGCGTCAGGAAGCATTAGATGAAGTCTCTACCCTCAAAAATGAGCACTTGAAGCTCCAGCAAGAATACTTTGAAGCCGAAAAAAAGATGAATTCTCACGAGGAGCAAGCTTCTCGACTTCAGGACATTGGCGGGGACGAGACAAAGATTAGTCAGTTCAAAAAAGAAGCTTCAGAAATTGAAAATCGTTTATTTGAGCTCCTTGAAAGAACGGAGTCCATCCAGACCGAACTCGAAGAAAAAAAGACCTTCCTAAGTGGACTCGATAAAACCTTTCAGGAAATTGAATCAGAAGTTTTAAGTGAAATTAAAACACATCAGGCAGGAATTGATCAGGTGATGATGCGGATGAAGCTCATTGAAGAAGAATTGCCAACTGACTTCAGATCTCTTCTGGAAAGAACATTAAAAAAGAATTTAGCAGTGGGATCATTTACAAGAACAGATAATGGAAGTTGTTTTTTTTGTAGAGCAAAAATTTCACGCACTGAAGAGTCTGAGATTGATATGCAGAAACTTCTCAAGACTTGTCCTCAGTGCTCGCGAATTTTTCTTCCTTACGGAATTTAGCGCCTAATTACCATTGAAGTAAGTGTAATCAAGATTGGAGATTGCGGACTTAAGCCCTGTTGCTGAGCATATTGTGGATTTTGTTGAGGCATCATACCGAGGGCCATAGAACCTGAAAGAGAAGCTTTCAGCATCCCCTGTGCATTCAAAGGAATCTGGTGAGTAGAGGCAAGTTGGATCGCTGCTGCCATGACCTGACCTGATTGTTGAGTAGGAGCATAATATTTCGATCCAATCTGGATGATGTACGTATTAGGGTTCACATAAGCTGTTTCGATATTTGAAACTTTATATGGGTCTTGTGAAAAAGTGTTTGAACTACCACCACTGTCATTCTTATTCCCGCATGACACGGCAAAAACAGTAAGAATAGCTAGGACAACAAATCTAAGATTTTTCATATCGGCTCCTGTTGATCAATTTTATCGGTAAATCATTAAAAAGCTTGAATCTAGTTTCCCATAATCCCTCATTTTAACTATTTAGAACTCTTGCCCTCTCCCACGCCCATCTTGTATAGTGCGAGGACCGAGATCAGGGGACTATCGCTGGCGAGTAAAATCGCGGGAGGAAAGTCCGGACACCATAGAACATTGTAGCGGGTAATGCCCGTCCGTCGTGAGGCGAGGACAAGTGCAACAGAAAGTAT
>DLGL01000066.1:17963-20223 GCA_002482685.1 Bacteriovoracaceae bacterium UBA7695
CTCTACGAGGTGCAAGCTCATGTAGGTAAGCGTTGAGTCTGTTCGAGGAGCTTACGGGTAGAGTGCTGGAGCCGCCGGGTAACTTGCGGCCTAGAGGAATGATAGTTTAATACAGAATCCGGCTTAATCCTGATCTCGGTTTTTATTAGGCAGGCCATTCAAAAGACATTTAGCGAAAATGCAGCAAGCATCAATACGATTATCTTTTTCATGTTATCCCCTGATTAGTTTGTACTTCAGCTCGGGTATAAAATAGGCTCAAACCATAACAACTGGTTCATTTGGGTACTTCTCACATTAACTCTCGTTAACTTCTGGATATTTTTACCACGATTCCTTTCGGACCCGATTTCATCCAAACTTAATAAAGATTTCTTTAAAAGGTTAAAAATGACAAAATATTTTCTTATACTCTTGCTCCTAAGTTGCAGTTCAGGCGTAGTAAAGATCAACTCCTCTCCTGTAGGGGCACAAATCTCAGTCCTAAAAGGTGATAATGAGTTTACCTCAATAGGGGTCACCCCCTTTGAAGGTGAGAGGTCCGGACTGTTTAGTTCAGGCTCCAGCACTTCCATGATCATTGTTTCCAAAGAAGGCTTTCAATCGAAAGAAATTGTTTTCACAGGACCTGCCTCAGTTCAAAACTCAGACTTGAATCTAACTCTTGCGAAAGCAACTGATTCGAAGTCTTCAAGTTCAAGTGCTCCAGTGGATATAGAAAGGTATTCGAAACTTATTCTTAAATCCAGCCGACTTATACATTCAAAAAAATTTGAAGAAGCTCAAGTTGTACTCGATCAACTTATTATCAATTATCCAATGACTAGTGCTCCTTATGACTTGAAAGCTAATGTGTATTATCTCCAACACAATTACCCAAAGGCCCTTGAAAACTATCAGAAGTCAGTTTCAATTAATCCCGAAAATCGCGAAAGCTCCATGATGGTGGAAAAAGTTAAAACCATCCTGAAATAGGAAAGAAGTATGAAATATATTATTGGTCTTTTTATGAGTTTCCTCGGCTTCTACTTTGCGGCCGACCACTTAAACCAGGATTTCAGTGAATTCTGGGATGTGGTGGCTTTCTCAGTGGTTGTCATCGGTACGGCTGCCGCCATGCTGATCACTTTCCCCGCAGCTCCGGTCATGCTCATGGTAAGAAGATTTGCTCAGAAATTTTTCCTACCGTCTCGCTCAGTAAAAAAACATGCCGAGTTTTGCTTTGAAGCTTATTCAAGAAGGCTTCAGAAAATTAAATCAACCAGCATTGAGGAAAAATTGATTTCTGATGGACTGGAGCTTAACCGCCTGGGGTTTGATAAAGAAACAATCGAAGACATCATTTCTCAAAGATTTGAAATCTACTCTAAGCGTATCAGCATGCTGGCCAATTGGTTTAAACGTTGTGCGAAGTACCCACCTGCCTTCGGTCTGGCAGGAACAGTGATTGGGCTAATCCACCTTATGCGAGGTTTATCTGCCGGAGCCGATGCAAAAGAGCTTGGTATCCGGATGGCAGTTGCCTTGATTGCTACCTTCTATGGTATTTTACTTTCAAACTTATTTTTAAGTCCGTTGGGAGAATGGCTCAGCGAAGAGCTTCATAAAGATGAAATCAAAGCTGAGATGTCTCTGCGGCTGGTTCTGATGATTAAAAAAAACGCTAACCCGGTTGAAGTTCAGGAAGTACTGAATTCTTTTCTATCAAATTCTGAAAAAGCCAGGTTTGCCTATGATCTTTCTATGACGGAGGAAGTTGCTTGAAATCCTCCTACTTTTTAAAAAAGAAGAAAGATCAGGGAGCGGATGAGAACGAGGGGTCTTGGGCCATTTCATATGGTGACATGATTACCTTGCTTCTCTCTTTCTTTGTCATTTTCTTTTCGACAGATCATAAAAGTGAAAATCTCAAAAAAGCTAATGCCATTCTGGAAGATCACATAAGATTTAATGTGATCAATAAATCCAGTGACGATATTAAGCGAACAATTGCCACCGAAACGTTTACTAACTTCAATATTAAAGTTCATCACGTAGATGAAATGATTCTGGTGAGCTTCGGAGCCNNTCCGGAGCCTTTTCGTTCTTTGATTCTGGAGAAGTGTCGGTAAGGGAAGAGGGTCAGAAGGTTTTGAATGATCTTGCTAAAAAAATCATGCCTTTTGCAGGTCATTATACAATTTCAGTAAAGGGCTTCACAGATAAAAGAAAAGTCATACAGAAAGAAGGAATCTTCAAAAAGTATGATGATAACCTGGAG
>DLGL01000066.1:20320-36584 GCA_002482685.1 Bacteriovoracaceae bacterium UBA7695
TGAGACTCAGATAAATGCTTATTCAAGAACTATTTTGGTAGTGATTCGTCCTCAAAAAGAGAGTTGGCTATGATAAAAATTTTATTGGCAATATTACTAATTACCTTATCCCTGAGTTCCGTTTTTGCCCAAAGCAAGCACCCACGGGTCATTGAACTTGAAAAAGCTCTTGGCGATGAAGCTTCGGTTTATTTTAACCGTCGTTTTCCAAGTGAGCCATTCTTTGTCAAAGTGGACGTAGATCCCCTTTTTAGAACGAAGAAGAATTCGGAACCAGAAAGTGAGCTTCCCTATTTTGACGGTAGTTCTGAAGAGTTATCCGATGAATGGGATCAGCCAGACATGCCTTTGAGCTACTTAAGGGCACGAACTAATAAAATCGACCTTCAGGTTTCAGTAAGTGAAAAATTCTCTGAAGAAAAGATCAATCAGATCAAAGAGGAAATCTTTGGTCAGTTAAAACTTATTCCCATGAGAGATCATATCGAAATCAGAAAGACCATAAAGTCAGAGAGTGCAGAAAACCAGTCCATGACCCAGACCCAGGTATTGCTTTCGGTGATGGGATTAATCGTCTTTTTTCTGACGGGCGGATACCTTGTTCTCAGAAGAACCCTAAGGCTCCCTGCTCAAGGTTCAGCGCCTTCGGCTCCACTAGTGCAGCCTATTCAGAACCTTCCAAGATCAAATGAAAAAAGTGTGCCGTCATTTACCAGCAGGGATGGCGGAAGTCATATTTCCCACGATTCATTTAGGATGACAGAAGTTATCCGCTTTAAGATTCAAAGAATCATAGAATCCGGAACACTTCCAAACCTTTCAGATATTATGCTCCTGGATCAACTGACAATTAACAAGCCTCAGATCTTCAACACCATCATGAAGGAATTTCCACAGGATATTCAGAGAGATATTTATCAATACGGTTTAAATCATACCTGGCCTTCTGCCATGAACTCGACCCCTTCGTTTGACCTTGAATGCCTTTCGGTCCTGGACAGAATGCTTCAGGAGAGAGACTTCCGTGGTAATAATAAATCGTGGGAGCTCCTTCTTATTCAGATCTGGAGAATG
Organism: Bacteriovoracaceae bacterium UBA7695; assembly: GCA_002482685.1. Lineage (GTDB taxonomy): Bacteria > Bdellovibrionota > Bacteriovoracia > Bacteriovoracales > Bacteriovoracaceae > Peredibacter. Next base: position 21,395 of record DLGL01000066.1, read on the forward strand.
GATGATTTCGCAGTAGATTTTCTAAAAAAAGTAGAAACGGATCACGCCTATCAAATCCTTCAGGGCCTGCCTAAAAACCTGGCCCTAAAGCTTGCTCGAAAAGTCTTCCCTGGTGGATGGGCACGTGTTCTGGAAAAAAGAAGTGACAAGGTTTTGATTGAAGCCTCTAGTCTTCAGAAATATGTAGAAAAGAGTCTTGAGCAAATGCCACTTTGTAATTGGTCAGCCATCAAAGAATTCAGAACAGATGAAGAGATTCTAACTTATCTGGATCTTGTCAGCATTGATGAGGAAAGAGAAATTTACGATACTCTACATGAGCAATCATTTGTCATAAATCAGCGTCCAGCCTTCTTCAAGTTCTTCGATATGGGGCTTGTTCATTTTCAGGATATGGTCGATCACTTTCCAATACAGATGCTGGCGGCGGCCATGATCAATTCACCAAGAACTTATATCAAACGCATCATGGATTGTTACGATGAAAAACAAAAAATTGTTTTCTCCTCATATCTTAAAAAGATTGATGAAGAAGGTCGTTATTCAGAGGTCCAAAAGATGGCCAAGCAGCAGATTGCGGCAAGGGTGAGTTTGCACTTCCTTCAGATAGAGAAAGAGAAAGTAGCACATGAAAATATTGCTTAGCCTTTTCCTACTCATCACTTCTGAGGCACAAGCAGCCATCCACCGGGATAAGTTTATTGGTGCCATTGGATATTTTTCAGTGGCGGCCAAAACTGAGGCCGATTCCGCTTCCATTGCAAACCTGGGTTGCTTTTCAGTGGGCTATCAGAAGGCACTCACTCATAAATTTGATGTAGCTTTTGGTTATACAATTCTCGCACCGGAATATAGTGGCGGGGACTTGGGCTACGGGCTTAATGCTAACCTTCTTTATTATCCCATGGGTGGAAACATTGAAGAGATCACCACTCAGAATGGGATTCAGATTCATAATTATCAGAAGTGGAAGCCTTTTTTAGGGGCTGGATTTTATCAAAGAAATTTCCAGTCTATAAAGTCATCTTATGCAGGTCCGGGAATTGTAGTCGGTACTGACCGTTATATTAACCGGTCTATAGATCTCAAACTAGAAGCACGCTATCTTACACTTACCGGAGAGGACTCGTATACAGCGACCGAAATAAACCTCCTGGCAGGAATTGTCTTTAAGTTTTAGGAAGAAACTATGAAGTATCTAGCTCTATTTATGATGTTGTTCGTTCTTAGTGCCTGTAATGGTGCAAAGGAAGGATTTAAAAGTCTCGGAACTGATGATAATGCAGGCCACGAGGTTAATCTTGATCCGGTGACCATTGAAAGTTTCACTCCGGTGCTGTCTCCATCAATTATGACCAATACTAATCAGGTTTTCTTCGGTATTACCGTACCCGGCAATGTTGGAACCCTCACTTACGATTTTGACCTTGATGGATCAACTGATTTGCAAAGTGGTCCAAGTCCTTTCTACACCCTCCCAGGAGCGACCTTAACTACTGGGCTCCACGAAATCACGGTGACTGCAAGCAATGGCGTAACTTCGGCTTCAAAAGTTTTTCAGGTTAAGAAGAACTCGCCTACTCAGATTGTGAGTTTCAGTCCTGCCTTAAGTGGCGTGTCCATTACTTGTGGAACGGGAAGTGCTGTCTTTAGTGCCGTCATGGCCGACGCTGACAATGACACTTATACTATCCGTTGGGAACTTGACTCTGCAATTGTGACACCTACAACACCCTTTACTAATGTACTGACTACTCTTCCAATTAGTCAGTTCACCTATTCTCCCGACTGTGCTCAAAGCGGAACGCATACACTTACTGCCAGAGTTTATGACGGTCATGAAGTCTCTACTAAAACATGGACCTTCGGAGTCAATGCCGCTCCGGTGCCGCCTGAAGCAGTCCAGATCCTCTCTTTTACTCCGGTACTTAACCCGGTCATCATTACCTCTGCTCAATCGCAAACTTTTGCGGTAACCGTCAATCCTGTTGCAGGTGCGGTGAACTATGAATTTATGCTGGATAATTCGGCAGTTCTCCAAACCGGATCGTCTTCCTTTTATCCCCTTGTGGGTTCCTCACTTACAGCGGGTTATCATTCCTTAAAAGTTACGGCTTCCAGCAATGGAACAAGCTCAGAGAAGGTTTTCAATCTCAGAAAGAACACTCCCCCTAATTTAACTTCATACACTCCTGGCTTTACAGGAACAAGTTTCAATTGCAGCGGTGGCAGTGTCACCATTACTACCAGTTTCAGTGATTTTGATCTGGACTTTATCATGGCCCGCTGGAAACTGGACAATGCCAATGTGGACTCCACTAGTCCCTTTGTGAGTGTGACAACCAATGGTTCATCTTCTCAACTGGTTTACACTCCAGATTGTACAAAAGTAGGGTTTCATAGCCTGAAGCTTTATTTATCTGATGGACATGAAGAGACAATCACAGAATGGAACGTCTCAATCACTAATCCACCTACTCCTCCGGGGAATGTAAACATTGTGACCTTTACCCCTACTTCTTCACCGGTGGTTTTAACAAATTCAACCTCAGAGACCTTTGCGGTTTCTATTCAGGATGGGGCGGGAATTGTAGATTATGAGTTCAAAAAAGATTTTTCAACTATCCTGCAAAATGGGACTACTCCCTTTATTGTTATCAACGGCGCCTCTTTAACTCCAGGGCTTCATACCCTAAAGGTTAAGGGAACAAATTCAGTTTCCTATGATGAGAAAGTCTTTAACGTCAGGAAGAATACTCCTCCTGCAGTTGTTTCCTATTCTCCGGCGCTCGCTGGAGCCAGCCTGAACTGTGGTCAGGACACAATCACTTTCAATGGCATAATGAACGATATAGATAATGATGCTTTTACCATGAGCTGGGAGCTTGATTCGGCAGTAGTTGGATCATCAACTCCCTTTACGGTTGTAAACTCAACTTCCGTATCTACTCAGCTGGCCTATACCCCTGATTGCACAACTTCGGGCTATCACACTTTGAGTCTCAAAATCTTTGACGGTTATGAAACTACCTCGAAGACTTGGACCTATAATGTAATCAATCCTACGGTGGAGAGAATCACCAGTTATTTCCCTACATCTCCCTCTTTGGTGGCACTTTCTTCAGAATCTGATAAACCCTTTACGGTGGCAGGTACTGGTATTGGTTCCCTGACTTTCAAATGGAAAATCGATACCATCCTCGTTAAAACAGATATTGGAGTGGCCACCAGCACTCTGAATCTAGATCTTACGACTCTTGCTATTGGTAATCATTCTATTGAACTGACTTTAACAGATAGTGTGACAACAAATGATCCCACTACTCCGGTCAAACAAAACTGGATACTATACCGGAATGAAAAACCTCGATTTGTAACTCTTTCTCCTTCTTCAGCCCAGAAGATCAATATCAGCACTTTGAAAAGCATTACATCTAGCATTGTTGACGCCAACGACACTTTTACCGTTACGATGACAAAAGGAAATCTAGACTGTAACCCTCTCAGTGAATGCGGTTTATCGAGTCAGGTTCTCCCGACCTCTACCGGTACTTACTCATCTGTCTTCAATCCCAGTTCAAGCTTTTTGGGTGAAAATCTTTTTACCTTGAAAGTGACAGATTCTCATGGCGAATATATTGAAAACGATTTTGACCTGAACGTTAATTACTTCAGTGACGCCTGTAATAATCTTTCTTCAGGCCACATTTGTACACTCTCAGGATTGCCTGGATTAGGAAGTAACCTTAATACCATTACCCAGGCTAATAAAATCAGAATTACTCCTTCATGGATAACTCAAGACGACCAGGGCAATTGGTTTTTTACCGATCACTCAACTCACACGGTTTGGTACAACAATACACTCTCAAATCCAGTTTCTATTCTGGGCATAACTGTTCCTGCTAACACAATCTATGTCGTGGCAGGAATGGGGGTTCCAGGTGCTGGCGGAAATGGTCAGTTTGCCCGCAAGCAGGCCCTGAATTTTAACCCTGCAGGGTATGGTGGAGGAACCGCATGGGACCCTGGTCGTAAGGAACTTTATATAGCGGATTATAATAACAACCGTGTTATTAAGGTTGGCCCGGATGGAAGAGGCTACATTGTTTGCGGTGGAGCTAACCTCACTGGGCAAGGAGTACTTGCAAAAGATTCCAGATGCACAAATCCGGTTGATGTAGATTTCGATCCAGTTAACAGAAGACTCTATATTTCGCAGTATAATGATCATGTTGTGAAGTATGTTGATGCCAGTGCTGTAAGTTATTCTACATGGCCATCTTATATCATTGCTGGTGTATACGGAGGTAATGCTTCTACTGCAGGCAGCACAAATTTATCTGCTTTTCCTTCCACGACAGTTGCAGGTACCTCGAGACTTAATGGCCCCTGGGGAATAAATCTGGATACCAGCGATGGAATTCTATATGTTGTGGAGTATTCTTCATGTCGTATCCGCGCAGTTGGTCTACCTGGTGCTACCAGCAGAAGCTTTGGGTCAGCATCCATTGCTGCCGGAAGTACTGCTCATGTCACCACTGGTGGTTGTGCTTCCGCGGCCATCAATACTGATACGCCGATGAACTCAATTAACTTTAACCGCCCTTATGAAATCTTCCCGCACAAAGTGTCCGGAGCGTTAACCGGAATGTTTGTTTCGGATTTTGGTGCAAACCGAGTTATGTACCTCAATAATTCTGGAACAACTTTAGGAATTGGAAATCAAACCATAGCCAATGGAATGGGCAACAATATTCTGGGTAATGGAACTGCTTCTCCAACTAATCCACCTACCGGAAGGACGTCTGCAATAGTTAATCCGATTGGGATTTTCAAAAGCGGTACCAGTCTTTTTGCAGGTATTAGAGGAAATAGCATTATCCGCTCTCTAGATCTGACATCAACCAACGGAACCGTAGCCAATTTCCTAGGTGGAACTCCAAGGGCCGGATATTCAGGAAACACTCCTATCGATTCAAAACTTGTTACATTCAACCAACCACTAAGTCTTTTATACCGGGAGACTGGAAACTTAATCTATATAGCAGATGCAATCAACTACATGATAAGGGCGATGAATCTTACCACAGGTGTAGTTCAGGATTTTATTGGGACAGGAACATCAGGAACGGAAACGCAGTTAAATACGGTTACCACTTCTACACGTATGACTCAGCCTCGATCCATGGCTTTTATCGATGATTTTTTTGTCTATAACGATGTAAGTAATAACTGTTTTCTACGAGCATTCAATTCAAGAGTGACTGATGAAACTGTTATGGGAACCCTCATCCTTCAAAACCGCACCAACGTCATTGCAGGCTTTCCAAATACCTGTGGAGCTTTTGTAGGGACGAATCCCCTAAGTGTAACCAACACAAATGCAAAACTCGACAATCCCTACGGGATTGCCTTTGATGAGGTTTCTCGTAATGCGTACATAGCTTCTAGTAATTCTCACTGTATTCTGAAACTCTCTGAATCTGGAATACTCTCACCTTTCATTGGGACCTGTGGGATGGCCGGCACCAGCGGATCGCCCGTTTATGGCGGAGCCTATAATGACCCGGCGATGTTAATTCGATTCCCTACTGAGATCATCATGGATCCCATGCCTGGCAACGAAGGAAATTTTTTCTTCGCAGACCATACTGATACAACCAAAGCCCATATTAAATATGTAAATCTTGTGAACAATTCAGTGGTGAGTTTTCCGGGTGATATCATTGTTGCCAAAAACAATGTTGAAACTGTCTTCGCAGGATCAACCTCTCCAGGATATATCAGATCAATTGCCGCTTATGAGGAATGGTTTTGCTACACTTCAGGTGGAACTACCACAGGACAAGGTAATAACACCATAACTTGCCGCAATCGCTCTACCAGTGTTTCCAAAGTATTTGGTATGGCAGGGGAAGGAGGAATATCCCCTGAAGGATCTGATGAAGGTGCATTGATTGATGATGTAGCCTCAACAGTAAGTCTAGCAGTTCCCTCTGGACTGACATTTAATAAGTCTGGAGACCTAATTATCAGCGAACAAAATGGCCACGTCATAAGGATGATCAAAAAATGGTGGTAGTTATTTTTGGAAAATTATCAAACCATCAGGTAGTACAGCAACTGCTTTCTCATTGTTTTTAAGTTTCACATCCTGCCCACCAGTCAGATGAGAAAACGCAGGCAAGAGGCATGATTTTTCATTGAGTATGAAAGCCGGAACTCTCAGAGTATCGTGTCCATCTCTGAATCGCATTGTAGGATGAACGTGACCTGAAAATTGAAAATATTTCTCTTTGGATTTAAGTTCATGAGTAAAATAAAAATCTTTAAGACGAAAATCCTTCTCTTCAACTATTCCCCAACTATCCGGAAAGTCAGCATACCGATCGTGATTACCCTTGATGAGAATAAGCTCACAGGGATTCTCACTTCTAAAATGGGCCACTCTCTCTATCACTCCCCTACTCAGTGACTTTTCATGATGAATCAGATCCCCCAAAACCAGCAGAGTATCAACATCATGATCATTTAAGGTATGAGCGAGGCGTTTTAAATCCTCTTCGAAAATTTTATCTGAAACGGCAATTCCGTGCTTTTGTAAAAAAGTGGTTTTCCCCCAATGAAGATCGGTCGCGATGAGAACTTTCTTACCAGGCCAGTAAATGGTCCTTCTGCAGTCGAAAATAAACTCTTCATCCTGAATGGTAAGACTTAAGCTTTTATCCATTTCGTTTTCATCCTCTGGAGACGCTCTTGCAGGGTTTCAGACGTCACTCTTGATCCAATTCTCTCTGCGACAAGCGGAAAGGCCAAAGGTGAAGGTCTGGAAGTTTTATAAAACTCAAAAGGCATGACCTCAAGTTTTTTTAGAACGGTGATCAACCTCTCTTCCTGGAACTGGAAGAACTTCACTTCTTCAAAAGATTGGTTATAAAGGGGCTGCTCAGGCTCATATGCACTAAAGACGTCAAAAAGAAGAGAGGAGCTCATTTGGAGGTTTTTCATGGTTCTTTTTTGATGAGCAGTATTCTTTTGGATGAGGCCCGAGACCTGAGCGATCTCACGGAATTGTTTTTTTGCCAATTGGGTCATGTTTAAGCTCTTCTGGATATCGAGCGAGAGGTTTTCCATCGAGAGATAGCGCTTCATATCCTTTACTTTAAAAACATAATCCTCAGGCCCCAGGATCTCGAGACCATATTCTGAGACCGCAAATGAAAAGGTCACTTTGGTTTCGGCAGACATCCTCACACTAAGAATAGAAGCCAGGGCTTCGTGAATGAGTCTTCCCTCGAATGGAAATATAAATAAGTGTCGACCTTCTCTTGTGAGCGTTTCTTCAATCAGGAGAAATTCTCGACCCGGAAGTCTGGAGAGAGCTCTTTGAACTTCGGTAATGGGAGAGAGAAATTTCACTAATGGATGATTGAATCGTCCTTGCTCAATGAGTTCAAACGTTTCCTTTAGAAATGAAGTGAGCAGAGATGACAGAGGCATCCTTGATCCACCCCAAATGGCAGTAACTCCGGATTTTGCCGGGGCTTGCCGGACAAAGAGAGTCAGATCCTTGATCATGACATACTCCAGAGTTTTACCTGCAAACACAAACACATCACCTTTTTTTAGGCGACCTACAAAAGATTCCTCAACTGAACCGAGAGTACCCCCACGCATGTATTGAATCTTGATTGAGGGATCGGAAGTAATAGTTCCGATATTCATCATATGCTGTTGAAGCATTTTTTTATCATGCAAGAGAAGTTTGCCTTTAAATTCTTTGAGACGATGATAGTAAGGATATGCAGAGAGACTTCTTCCCCCATGAACCAAGAACGAAATGAGGTTATCAAAATGCTGATCGTTCATGTAGCGAAAGGCGTAAGTGCTTCGAACTTCTTTTTTTGCTTCTTCTAAATCTAACCCTTCGCCTGAGGCCAGAGTTGTTAAATGTTGGGCGAGAACATCAAAACTCATCTCAGGTGTGATGATATCTTCCTTAAGCCCACGCTCAATAGCGAGCTCCACTGCCAGGTATTCAAACAACTCTAGCGCGTGGGTTGGAACAAAATAAATCCGAGGAACACCATCTGGAGTATGCCCTGAACGTCCCGCTCTTTGAATAAAGCGGGAAATGCTTTTTGGAGATCCTACCTGATAGACCCTTTCGACTTTAGGAAAATCCACACCTAAATCCAGACTGCTGGTACACACCACCAGTTTTAATTTACCGGTTTTAATGTCCTGCTCGATCTGCTCTCTGATCTCTCTAGAGACCGAGGAGTGATGGAGCGCCATCAGGGGTTCCCATTCAGGTTTGAGGTGAACAATCTCATTAAACCATCTCTCGGCCTGATTTCGAGTATTGGTAAATAGAAGGCAAGAATTGTTGAGATCAATGTGGGCCACCACTTTTTCCATCATCGCCATTCCCAGATGTCCTGCCCAGGGAAACGAATCAATCTCATCCGGCAACAGGCACTGAACATCCATCTCCTTTGATATTTTTTCTGTGACAAAATTAAAATTCTCCAGACTTCCGCCATTTATGACCTGCCCCGCGAGTTTTGGATTACCCAAGGTGGCCGAAAGTGCCCACACTCTTAGTTCTGGTGCCATCTTTTTTAAGTGAGAGAGACACAATTGAACCTGCACACCACGCTTACTACCCATGAGTTCATGCCACTCATCCACCACCACAAGTCGGCAGCGCTGAAGGGCTTCTCTGTATTCATCGGTAATCAGGAGAAGGTTAAAGGATTCGGGGGTAGTAACCAGGATAGAAGGAGGATTTTTTTTCTGGCGGGCCCTCTCAGTAGAAGTGGTATCTCCGGTTCGACCTTCAATAGTATAGGGCAGTCCCATCTCTTCAATAGGCTCTCTAAGGTTTTTAATAATGTCCGAACTTAAGGCCCGAAGTGGTGAGATATAAAGAATATGAATGCCAGCTGCCTTTTCGCTTCTCATGGCCATCTCCGCTAAAGCCCCCAAACAACCAGCGTAGGTTTTACCAAAACCGGTTGAGACAGAGATGAGCCCATTCTCGCCTCTTAAGTAGGACTTCCAGGCTTCACGCTGGAACTCTCTGGGAATCCAGTCTCGTTTTTTAAACCAGCTCTCAATCCATTCAAGTTCGGTCATAGAAGTTTCTTCACATTTTCCAGTGAATCAGCATCTTCTGGCTTTTTATCTTTTCTCCATCGAAGAATTCTTGGGAACCTTAAAGCGACTCCAGCCTTGTGACGACCAGATTCCTGAATACCCTCAAAAGCGATTTCAAAAACATGGTGAGGCTTAACGGATCTCACAGGTCCAAATTTTTCAATGGTGTTCCGCTTGATCCAATTATCCATCTGGTTCAGTTCTTCATCGGTGAGCCCTGAATAAGCTTTGGTAACTGGAACAAGTTCTTTATCTTTCCAAACGGCAAATGTGTAATCGGTATAGAGATTGGATCTTCTTCCAGATCCCGATTGAGCATATAGAAGAACGCAGTCTATAGTCAGAGGATCAATTTTCCATTTCCACCAGTCACCCCTGCGACGACCTGTTTGATACGTTGAGTTCCAGCGCTTAAGCATAAAGCCCTCTACGCCCCGATCACGGGATTCTAGTCGTAGGCTTTTGGCCACATCGATATTTTCAACTGAGACAAGTTCTGATTTTGGAAAGACCGTGATGGATTCTAGAATTTCTCTTCTTTCACTTAAAGGTCTTGACCTGAGATCCTGACCTTCCCATTCTAAAATATCATAGACCATTATGGTGATAGGAGTTTGATCCAGGTCCTTCCTAGTTATTTTTTTTCGACCCAGACGTGTTTGTAGTTCATGAAAAGAAAGGACCTTTCCATTTTTGTAAGGGAGTAACTCCCCATCAATGACCGTTCCATCCGGAAGGTTCAGGGCCTCTGATAAGACTTCAGGGAAGCTGTCGTTGATGAGTTCTTCTCCACGTGACCACAAGTATACCTCGCTATTACGTTTTACTAACTGAGCGCGAATCCCATCCCACTTCCATTCCACTGCCCACTCATCCCAACGAGAGAACTCTTCTTCAGGTTTTTCAGTTGGGGAAGCCAGAAAAAATGGGTACGGTTTAGAAATCTGCTCAATGGTTACATCTTGAACCAGTAAATGATTATAGAACTTTGTATTAGGTTCAAAGTCTCCCATGAGTCGAAAGCTCATGGTCTCTTTATCTACACCTGCAACCTGGGCGAGTGCCTGAATCAATAGATTCTTGGAGACCCCCATTCTGAGTCCACCCGTAAAACACTTATGGACCAGAAACAGCGTGGCTTCATCGTAGTGACTCCACCAATATTTAAATTTCTCTTTTCTTTCCTCAGCTGATAGTTTCTTTAAGGTAAGGAGTTCATTCTCAATAAACTCATGAAGCATAGGTGGATCAAGCGGCTCCTTAATGGGACCTCTAAGGAGGGCCATTGCCTCGGACGAATCGCCTACATGATAATAAGATTCTTTAAAAAGCCAGAAAGGCATATTGATGAATTCAGTAAAGGCTTCCTGAAGCTCCTTTCTTTGAACCTTGGTTGGAATCTTTTCTCCGGATATTAGATAAAGTCCCCACGCCGCATCTTCTGGTCTCACTTTTTCAAAATAATTTTTGAGGTTTTCAACTTTTTTGAGAGTTGAGGTGGTTTGATCCAGATTCTTAAGAAGCTCCAGCATATTCTTCATTAAGACTCCCCATCTGTGTCATAGGGCATTTTTAGATCATAAGCTTTGATGCCTAAATTCTCATTGAGGTACTTAACAATGGAATCCGTCTGGCCGTGGGTGAAATAAACTTTCTTGCAGCCGGTTTCCTGAACTGTCTTGATAAGTGAAGGCCAGTCGGCGTGATCAGAGATCACAAATCCTCTGTCATAACCCTTTCTTCTTCTATTACCCCGTAGCCTCATCCATCCTGATGCAAATCCCACGCGTTTAGGAGAAAGGCGTTTCCCCCAAGGTGACCCCATAGCAGAAGGAGGACAAAGAATGAGAGCGCCCACCATTTTCTCTTTTTTCTCAAGGGGGATCTTATAGATATTGGGCCAGCTCATGCCGGTTTTTTCATAACAATGATTAAGCTCATCAATGGTTCCGTGAACCCAGATTGGCTCATCAGTGATCTGGCGAAGACCTGCGATAATACGCTGGGCTTTCCCTAAGGCATAACAACACACTACCGTGTTCACACTCTATTCTTTATTTTTCATCCACCAGTTGTAGATCTCCTGGACTTCATCTTGGAAATTTCTCCACTGATAAACGGGAAGAGAAAACGTAGCTTCCGAAATAAACACATCACAGGGAACCACTTCAAAGGGAGCGCAGGTCAAGTCTTCATCTCGTTTAAAATCACCTGTAAATACCCAAACTTGATCCTGGTACTGAATGCGTACTTGACTTGATCCCAGAATATGACCCGCGGGATGAAAGCTTACCTCAACTTCTCCCATCTTAAAAATTTCACTATAAGAATATGTCTGAATTTTTGCTTCTTGGCCTAAGCGCTTTTTAAGAATATGGAAGGCTTCTTGAACGGCAATGTACTCTCCCATGCCCCACCGGGCATGATCGCCGTGGCCGTGAGTGATGACGGCCTTCTCAACTTTTCCCCAAGGATCAATGTAGAAATCTCCCAAAGCGCAGTACAGCCCTTTAGAAGTTAGCTGCAGGATTTCCATACTCAACTTTAGCAAGTTCGTAGACAGTGTCCAAGCCGTGTCTAAGAATTAGATACCCCTACAGATCATAACGTACCGAATGATAAGGCCGTTTAGTACGTCTATTCTGGCATTCCAATTGCTTACAAGATGAAATAACAAACCAAGGAACTCTGCCTGAAAAAATTAATCTTAATTGGTGCTTTGTGTATTTTCTCTTTAAATACATTTGCAGACTTCTCTCTCACTTGCCCGGAAATCTATCGAAAAACTCTTATTCACAAAGATTTAACTAGTAGAAAAATAAATAATGTTGCCTACAAAGCAACCCAGGTTTCGACACTTTTGCTTCTCAGTGGCAACCCATTGGTCTTCGCGGCACTAGCTCCTGCAATTGTTGTAGCTGGCTATACCAAAAACCACTCTTCTAAAGAACAACGTATCGATGATTTAATGTCTGAAGGAAACCGCCGATTAGAACGCTTAACAAAAAAACTTCAAAAGAATATCAGTTCAGATATTAACGAGGAGGAGATTGTGAGCTTAATTGAAGACGGAATGAAATCAGGTCTCTTTTGTAAACGATTTCCCGAACTTTACTCTCCGAAAGACGTTAAAGAGTACGTCAAAAAATCTTTGGAACTAAAGTACGCTGCTCGCCAATAACTTAATCGCTTTATAACTTGCGGTGGAGAGATTTGAATCTTCATGATTTAAATCTCTCCACTCTAATTGTTTTTCAAAACCAAACGACTTAAGTAATTTTTGGTCAGCCTCAAGAACCGAATTAATGATCTTGTATTTCGTAATGCCCGTTTTATAGGTTTTGAGATTTTCTGCTTTTAGTTTTCCCATGAACTGGGGGTACTGCTTGAGCTTTTCATCCGTCGTGGACAATAGAAAAGTAGGAACTTCATATTGCCCGGCCAGCCACTCTTTTTCATTTTTCTTATAAACCAGAATTTGATTTTTTTTAATAACAATCACTCTTAGCAGGTGAAGTTCGTGATCCAGAGAATCTTTTGTTTTTTGGGCTTTCTCTAAGGGATAGCTCAGTGGCTTTTTTGATTTAAAAGCAGCGCAGTCCAGACTTAAGGGACATAATTCACATGCTGCTTTTCTGGCCTGACAGTAGGTTCTCCCCAAATCCATCAGAGCTTCATTTAAGGCGCGATAAGATAGATTAAAATCAGGAAAGACTTGATTGCTCTCAAATAATTCCAGGATCTTTTTTTGAAGCTTGGCTCCCTTCTCTATTTTTAAACCATATAGACGAGCTATGACTCGCTCCAGGTTAGCATCAACGGCCAACCCTCGGGCATCCTTACCAATCGCAACCAGGGCATGGGAAGTGTAAGGACCAATTCCTGGAATTTCCTGGAGTTCAGATGCCGTTGAAGGAAAGTTGCCTTTATAATGAGTGAAGAGATGCTCAGAAATTTTTTTGAGATTTCTTGCCCGACGGTAATAGCCTAAACCCTTCCACGCCACTAGCAACTCATCTTCAGAGGCCTGAGCTAGACTTTTTAGATCCGGGAAGCGCGTAAGAAAGCGGTCGTAATGATTTTTCACCGTGCCGACCGTTGTCTGCTGGAGCATGATCTCTGAAACCAGCGTTCCATAAATGGTGCGCTTCTTTCTCCAGGGAAGATCGTTAAAGCCGCTCTGGGACCATGCAATTAATTTTTTAAGATTCATGGGATGGATTGTAATCCTAGCGACAGGTCTTGGCCATATCATCAACGAGATCGAGCAGGTCAGCAGCAACTAAAGGATCTTTATCCCCTTTGATTTTGCCATGCTTGCTTTCAATATAATCGGAGAACTCTTTATTATATTCATTAATATCAGTCAGAATAATTAAGTGTTTGGCAGTCGAACGCTCAATCCAATCGATAATTCTTTTGGTGTCATTCAGTCCCTGGTTATTGCAAAGTGAATCCATCGAACCGGCCTGCTTAATCGATGTATCAAATATCATCACATTCACTTTTTGATTGAACCCACATGTGGCATCCAGACGAGTCATCATGCTCTTCCGGAAACAACCACCTTCCTTATCAGAAAAATCCATCGCTCTCATCGAAGAGCTTGTATCAATCCATAGCTCAAGCTTGGCAGTCCCGGCCGCTGCTTCTTTTTTAGCTTTGCCACAGAAAATATCAAAATAATTTTTTGGATCACAACTTATAAGATCCCTCTCTACAGATTTCGCCGCAGGTAATGAGGGAGCATTTTTTTCTTCTGCAATTTTTACTGGCTGACCAAGTCCTGAATCGTCTTTCTTATAAAGACCATACTGAGGATCAAAACAATGATCTCCCATTTCCTGGCACTGTAATTCTGCCGTCATCGAACCCAGGACATAAGGTTTTTTGTCGAGGAGTTTTTCAATCTCTGCTTTTTTGTGAGCAGATAAAAACCACACCTCAAAGTTTTGAGGTGCTGCAATGGCAGTTGCGACGAAAAAGAGTAAACAGATAAAGACTGTGTGAAACATTAAAATTCAACGTTCCTTTGCCGGAAGTAGCGGAAAATGGCATCTCCCAAATCTACTACTAAGTCCCGGTCGTTACCATCCAGATTAAGAAAGTCATTTAAGTAAGCTTTCTGACGTGGAGATAAGGTTTCTAATTTTTCTCGAATAGTCACTTCGGTTTTATTTGAAGAGTGGCCACCTGGTTGCTCACCAAAAGGCATGTACTGCTTCTTTCCACCTACGTTAATAGTTGCTGTCGTTCGTGTCTTTGATTCTCCTTGCGGGCGAGTAGGCTCTTCAACAGCTGTCTTCTGATCGGTTGGTTTCTGCTCTTTATAAAATTGAACTAAACGCTTAAAGGTTTCAGTGGAATCTTCTTCAATCCCATCGATGATTTCATGCAAAGGAATATTGAGAGTTGCAATGATGTTTGCGACCAGCTGTTCATCAACGGAACTGGTTTTCAGATTGAGAAAGCGACTCATAGTGGAAATCCCCACATTCATCATCTCTGAAAGATCCTTTTGCGTTAGACTTCCCCGTAATTGCATATACTTACGCACAGTCGCGAGAAAATTCTCTAAAAAGTCTGGTGTGAATCTGATCATACAACCCCTTTGAATTGCTTATCGGAATGCAAAAAAAAATCTTTATGCAATTTTGTGTCTTGACGCAAATTGTTAAATACCATATTATTGCAGTCAGGAAACGAAACGGTCGGAGGGGACCATGATCACAAAAACACTTGAAATGATTCAGGAAGATCACACGGCCAGCTACCAGATGATTAAGGAAGAGCATCTAGCTGCGCTCGTTATCACCTCCCAAACACTTGCAGGCTCAAGCGTTCTAAAGAGCACTTACCAACAAGTGGTTTTCTCTGACTGTGTTTTCTACGCCGTGGAATTTAAAGGGGTTATCTTTGAAAACTGTGTTTTTGAGAATTGCAACTTTGAATTTTCACACATTCGTCGGTGCAAGTTTAAGAATTGCAGCTTTACCAATTGCACATGGAAGGCTTCAAGCACAAC
>DLGL01000009.1:0-13143 GCA_002482685.1 Bacteriovoracaceae bacterium UBA7695
ACTCACAAATCTTGGCAGGGGAACTCTTATCGGAGCGGCCAGGTTTAACGCTGGTACGACATGGATCAACGATGAGCGAATGTTAGATGGTCTTCCGCCGACGGTAAAATTTTATGGAGGGGGAAGTGATGATGTGCGAGGCTTTTTACTCAAAACTCTTCCTCAAAACGATGGTCTTGGTGCTCTCTCGAGGGTGAGCCTGAAACTAGAACTTAGAAAAACCTACGTTTGGAAAGAATCGATTGAGGCTTTTAGTTTTGTTGATTCGGCTTATTTTGGTGATCATTCCTGGAATTTAAAATCTCAGCTGTGGTACTCGCCAGGTCTGGGCCTCAGGTGGCTCTCTCCCATCGGCCTGGTGCAAGGATACTGGGCCCGTGCCCTTTCTCTTAACCCCAATCAAGATGAAGGAAACTTCTTTTACATTGGTTTAGGGGGAGTCTTCTGATGAAAAAGTTTTTCTTATACTCCACTGGGTTAATATTAGTTTTTACGATCGCTATAATTGGGATCATCTTTTTTAAACCACAAGTCTTGGTCAATGTAGCTACTTTGAAGTGGTCCCTTGAGAAAACGGAAATTCTAAAAAACTGGAAATGGAAAGAGGCCCAAATAGAGTGGGGGTATACAAGCTGGAATAACCGCTCTTTTCGGGGAGACTTTAAAGAGTTCTGCTTTGAGTATAAAAATGAAACCCTGGATCTATCAACCTGCCTTGACCAAATCTCCTGGAATGTGGAAATCATCGGTTTATCAGTTAAAACAATCAATCCATTCCTCATCCACTCAAGCTTTACTAAAGTTGGGGTGGTCGGGAATCAAAAAGAAGAAAAATCCCCGCCTCCGGAGATTTGGAAATACTGGAGCATGCTATGGGGTGAGTTGACTCCTGATATGGATGTCCTCTTTAAGAAGATTGAGATTAAAACTGCTGATCAACTTATTGATCTGGACTTTAAACTTATCAAAAATCCAAAGGAGCTCAACGCCTGGGCAAAAGATTTTCACCTCCTCGCCACACCAGAGAAAATTGAAGTGACACCTCCTTCGAAGATTTTATTGCCTAAAAAAATTGAAGGTATGCAACCTCTCTACATCAGGAATGTGAAACTTGTGGCCTTCATGAAAGAAGAAGGAATTCCTCTGGAACTGAAAGGGGCACTTGAGTCGGCCCAGTTCAAAGTGAATGCTTTTCTTAATTTGCCTATTGAGGATGAGTTTACATCGGTAAAATTTTTGAAAGAATTTCTTTTATCTGCGAAAGCAAATATTGCTGTTCCGGGACTTAAGAAAAATCTCTCTTACTACGCGCCTGATCCTTTTAAAGAGTTACCGGCCCCGTTCAATGTTATGGATGGATTGATAAATATCGATATAAAGACCTCCGACTTAAAAGAGGATCATTTGGTCCTGATCACGGCCAATACAAACATTAACCTTTCCAGTCCGAAGCAGGTCCTGGAAGTTGAAATCATGACTGAAGTTCCACTGAACCTTAAAACCTACAGACCTGAATCCGTTGTTGCTGGACTGGATTTTAAACAAGTTAAAATCCAACTTCCAAGATTGTCCAAAAAATCTCCGCCTCCGCAATTTATCCCAGATGGCCGCTTTAAAAATAGACCTTATAAACCTGAAGTAAAAACTTCTGATAGACCCCTTGATATAACTCTTCACCTTCAGGCATTAAATGAAAAGGCCATGAGGCTCAAGACAAATCTTTTGGATGAAGTCTTGCGACTGAACTTTGATTTAAAAATAGATAAAGGTCGGATCAATGAAGGATTTGTTTCGATCCTTCCACTTAAGACCAAAATTTTTAAAAGACCCCTTCAGGTAAGCGACTTAAAAGTAACTTTCCGTTATCCGGTTGAGCCCGTGATAGAGGCCACTATCAAGTTTCCTTTGCCTGAATATAAAATTACACTCAATCTTGAAGGACCTGTATCAAACCCCCGCTACTCCTTTAGCAGTGAGCCTCCGCTGCCACAGAATGATATTTTTGCTGTTCTTCTTTTTGGAAGACCACTTTCAGACCTGGATCCAGATGATAAAACTGCTGCTCAAAAAACGAATCAAATTTTATCCCAGGGAATTCTATCATTGTCTGTCTTGTACTTTCTGGCAGGTAGTCCTGTGGAATATGTTGGCTATGATCCAGGCTCAAAAAACGCCACGGCCCAGTTTGGATTAGGAAATAAAACCTCACTTCGAGTTGGTGGAGGGCAGGAAGGTTTGAACTCCAGCGCTATTCGCCGTTCACTAGGAAAGGGTTGGTATCTCGATACATCTGTTCAGAATTCCACAAATACTTCATCAGATGCTCGCAATTATGGTGTGCTGCTTGAAAGGATTATTACTTACTAGTGCCAGATAATTGACACTTTAAAAAAATCTAAACGCTTTTATGGTTTGACTCATGGTTTATTCTTCTGCACCATTTAGAGATGAAAAATATCATGATGTTATTTTTGACACTCTCATCAACAGTTGCATTTGCATTTGTTGACCTCAAGGAAGAGCTTTTTGAGCAAATGAGCCAAGGTCAAGTGAGTCTCTCTTATTCTGCGGCCAGGGTTAAACTCTTCAATGAGTTAGATCTTGAGAAGGACGCTAAGGGCTACTTTGTAAAAGGTGTGTACTGTGACGATAAGTTTTATCATTACACTTCACGTGAGCGACCTGGAACGAAGTTGCCAGATGGAACTATTATGAACACGGAGCATTCGTGGCCTCAGAGTAAGTTCAATCGCGCCTTTCCTACAAACACTCAGAAAACCGATCTCCACCACTTATATCCATCTTTCTCTAAAATTAATTCTCAAAGAGGGAATTACCCTTTTGCTGAAGTCAGCCCCCAGGGTGGAAATCTTTTTTGTAAGATGAGTCAGTTGGGTAGGGCCATTAATACTGGTAACGGTACTTATTTTGAACCTTCAGATGACCACAAAGGAAATCTTGCAAGGTCTATGTTCTATTTTTCTGCACGCTATAAGCTACCCCTCGATCCTGTCCAGGAGTACTATCTTCGCCAGTGGCATATCCTTGACCCGATTGATGCCAAGGAAAAATCGAGACACGAAAAAATCGCGAACATTCAAAAAAATAGAAACCCGTTTATTGATGACCCAGGATTGGTGAATCAGATTTTGGATTTCTAGTAATTTACAGGAGGATATATGGAACACACAGAAACTGTTAAAAAAGAAAAGTCTGCTCGTAAGCCAAATGCAGCTTTCATGAAGACAATGACTCCATCAACTGAGCTTGCTGCCGTTATTGGTGCAAATCCTGTTGCCAGAACTGAAGCCGTTAAGCTTATGTGGGATTACATCAAAGCTAATAACCTTCAAAACCCTGCAAACAAGAGAAACATTCTTGCTGATACGAAACTTGAAAAAGTTTTCGGTAAAAATGAAGTTACGATGTTTGAACTTACAGGTTTGATCGGTAAACATTTAAACTAAGTTTAAAAAATGAAAGGCCCTTAGGGGCCTTTCATTTGGTCAAAAAAGATCAGTAGTTAATGAGTTCTAATAGTTTCTCAGTCCCTCGCATCGAGGCTGTAGGCCACCTGAGGTCATATTGGAAATCATCTTCATAAGCACAACTAAAATTTTCTGTAGAGTAAGTGCCGAGGGTTTCGCCAGTCATTAAAGTTGTATCAAGCTCGCTTGGATTAGGTCTGGCCACCACATTTATTTCAGACATCATTTTGTCTGATTTAGATTTCAAATTAAGCTTCAAACCAGTACCTGCCGTTCCATTTTCAACAGCATAAAAATCACTTATTTTCGTCCATTTATAGTTCCAGGTCTTCAAGATCAAAGCTCTCCCCACCCATCGTGATCCTTCGATCCTTTTAAAGTAGGCCCGGCTGATAGAATGTGACTTATCACTTAGAGGACCATGACATCTAACAAGGTCGGTGGGTCCATTAGCGGCCATGGCAGGCAAAGATGTTAAAGTAATTAAAGCAATTAATATTAAATTTTTCATAGATGAAGACTTCTACAATGAATTTATAATTGAGGCATTAAAACCCATAAAACTCTGTAAAAATTATGCTCTTAAGCCTTTTGACACCTGCTAGACAAGACTTAAGCTCATCCAAAACATTCCTGATAAAAGTATTTTTCCCTGGAGATGACACCAATGCCCCCGTTAGAGTTTTTTTAAGTTCATCTTGAACCTTATAAAGGGAGAAGCTCATGAAATTTAAAAGTTTATTCTTAACGTTTTGTCTGGTGTCTGGAATCTCAGGCGCGTATGCGGCCAACAAGCCTAAAACGGCCGACAGTCAGGTCTTAGGAACTTCTTATGATGTAGAAGTGACACGAAAAATTCGTGAAAGCCTGACAAGTGATGAGTCGCTTTCTAGTGCCGCTCAAAACGTCACTATAGTCACAGTGGGCAACACGATCACCCTCCGCGGTGAAGTTAAAAAACAAGATGAGATTACAAAAATCACTAATGCTGCCCAACAAGTCGCTGCTGGAAAGACAATCAATAATGAGTTGCGAGTAACTCGTTAATTTACGGAGGATATATTTATGGCTTTTGACATGAAGAAAAAAGGCAACAATGCTGTATTTGGAATTTTCAACGACCGCGCTTCTCTAGAGCGAGCGGTTGATGAACTTAAACTGAATGGATTCAGAAATTCTGATATCTCCGTTCTTATGCAAGACAAGAGTCAGACATCTGATTTTGCTCATGAGAAGAACACCAAGGCTCCAGAGGGAGCTGCTACAGGTGCTTCAACAGGTATACTGGGTGGAGGAATTCTTGGTTGGTTAGCTGGAGCTGGCGCTCTTGCGATCCCGGGAATTGGACCGTTCGTAGCCGCGGGTCCGATTATGGGTGCCATTGCGGGTGCAGGTATCGGCGGAACCGTAGGTGGAATAACTGGTGGTCTCCTTGGATTAGGTATTCCTGAGTACGAGGCCAAACGCTACGAGGGATTTGTGAAAAACGGTGGAATGCTTATTTCTGTACACGTTGATGACCGCGAGTGGTCTTCTAAGGCCAAGGACCTCTTAGAGAACTGTGGTGCACGTGATGTGGCACGAGTGGGAGAGTCTAGCTCTGAGGTATCAGACGACCGTTTAAACACGCGTGAAGACTTCGCAGGCCGCAGCGACAGCTTTATCGATAGATCACTTTAGTTTTTACAAGGGGAGTGGGGAAACCTGCTCCCTTTTCTTGACTTTTGGCCCCCCAGGATGAATGGTGCGGGTATGTTAAAATTTAATGAACTGCCCCTGATTGAACCCTTGCTTCGAATTCTGGAAGACTTGCAGTACTCAACTCCTACTCCTATTCAGGCCGAGGCCATACCCTATATCTTAGATGGGAATGATCTTCTTGGGATTGCTCAAACAGGAACAGGAAAAACCGCTGCTTTCTGCCTACCCATTCTTCAAGAGCTTCTGAAACATAAAACCCGTAGTACTCGTGCCCTTATTCTGGCCCCTACCAGAGAGCTTGCCTCTCAGATCCATGAGAGCTTTGAGACTTATGGAAAGGGTTTAGGAATTAAGTCAGTGGCCATCTTTGGCGGAGTCGGGCAGTCGACCCAGGCGCGCGCCATCAAAGAGGGCGTAGATATTATCATTGCAACTCCCGGTCGCCTGATTGATCTTCAGGATCAGGGCATAGTTAAGCTGGGAAAAATTGAATTTTTAGTTCTGGATGAAGCTGACAGAATGCTTGATATGGGATTTGTCGATGACCTCTACCGGATCATACAGACTCTGCCTAAAGAGCGCCGTACGATGTTTTTCTCTGCGACCATGCCACCATCTGTGATTGGTCTTGCCAGAAAAATTCTGACTCGCCCGAAAAGAGTTGAGGTTACAAAAAATTCTTCAACTGCTATGAATATTGATCAGAAAGTTATTTTCTGTAAACGAGAAGATAAATTTCAGCTTCTAAAAAAGATCTTAAAAGAAGAAGAGCGTGAGCTTGTCATTGTTTTTACTAAAACTAAAAACTCTGCAGATAAAGTGAAGCAGTACCTGCTTTTTCACCGCATTCCTTCCACTGTTATTCATGGGGATAAGTCTCAGGTTGACCGCGAACGTGCTCTGGTGAATTTTAAGGCCGGTAGTATGAAGGTTCTGATTGCAACTGATATCGCTGCCCGGGGAATTGATATTCAAGGCGTGAGCCATGTTATTAATTATGAACTTCCGATGGAAGCTGAAAGTTATATCCACCGGATTGGTCGCACGGCACGGGCGGGTAAAAATGGTGTGGCCATCACGCTTTGTGAAGACGCTGAGAAATTAGTCCTGGAAAAAATTGAAGCCTTAACTAATCAAAAAATTCCCACTGAAAAATTTAAAGGTGTTCCTGAGCAATCAGGCATCTGGAATCAAGAAGGATCAATTCGTGTTGTGAAAGCTCCGACGCCTGGAAAGAGTCAGGAGAAAACGGGGTACCTCGATCACTCAAAGAGACAAAAAGTGGTAGAGGAAGGGAAGGCCAAGCCGAAGCATCCGGGATTTAGAAATAATAAAAAGAAAAAGAAGTAATAGATTATTTCACGAGCCTGAAGTTGACCCTGATCATGTTATCCATTTTTTTGCGGGCGTAATCCAGGGAGACTCTCAGGTTGTCGGAGAGGATACAGAAAACCATTGTGCCTCTTTTTGTTTCAATAAATCCACTCAACGATGCCGTTTTATTCAGAGTGCCTGTCTTTGCAAAAAGCTTTCCTTTAAATTCTTTTAATCGGTCATCCAGGGTGCTGCTGAGCCTGGTATTTTTATATCCCGGCTGAGCAAGAAGATTTTTAAACCGGGGGTACTCTGGTGAGGCCTTGATAAGTTTTAAGAGTTTGATTTCCACATCGCAGTTGGCGCGGTTGTTGTAGCTCAAACCTGATCCATCATAGGCAATAAAATTGCTATCATTAAGTTCAAGACCATTACTATTGTAGTAGTCGGTCATTGTATTAACGCCACCCAAATCCTGCGCGGTGCTTTCGGCCATGTCGTTATTACTTTCTCTCAGCATTTTAGAAAGATAAGTGTCTGTGCGAGTCTTTTCCTGGAATGCCCACCAACCTGTAAAAAGCTTCATTGTCGAGGCGGGTTTTTGCAAAACGAATGTTTTATCAGAGCTTAAAACTGTGGTGCTTGAATCGGGATTGATAAGCTCAAAAACATAGGCCCATGTCTCCTGGCCAGCTGAGGGCGAGATTTGTAGAAATTCTTTGGTATCTTCAAACGAAGCTTCATAGTTGCGTGCCTGCGCAATACCTGAGGTTAAGGCAAAAATAAGTGCCAGGAAATGGACTGATTTCATTTGCTCATTCTAGCAGGCCAGGTGGATTTCGGGTTTTTGAAGGTAAAAGATTCAAGGGCGTGACTATATATTAATCACTTCGGAATCCAGACTAAATTGAACGGACGAATGTCCGGTAGCATGGAGGCCGGATCTTCTGTATAATTCACGGCTTAAGGGGAAAATATGAAATTACTTTCAGCTGAGGTCGTTCAGGATGTTATTGGTTGTGGGCTTTCCATGGGGGCCGACTTTGTAGATGTTTTTGTTGAAAGAACTCAAAGTGAAAATATGGTTTACCGCAACTCACGAGTGGAAGACTCTCAGTCCGGAACTATTTTTGGAATCGGGATACGAATTGTTTACGGCAATCAGGCCCTCTATGGTTATACCAATTCAACTGAAAGAGAAGAGCTTTTGCGTATAACAAAACTGCTGGCAGCGAGAATCGGCAAGAGCGCTTCGGGCAAAGCGGTAAATTTTGAATCTTTAAAGTATTCCAAAATTGCCACTCTCTTAGATAAAGAAATTGTGGCCCTGGATAAAATCTCAAAGCTCAAAAAAATAGACGAGTCTCTCAGATCGGGGGATCCAAAGGTTTCTCAGGTTATTCTGAACTTCATGAAAAAAAAGCAATTGGTTGAAATCTACAACTCTGATGGACTATTTGCTACCGAAGAGCGCCCTTATATAAGGCTTTATCAGCAGGTGATTCTTAAAGATGGAAGTCTTCAATCCGAAGCAAGCTCAGGCCCCGGTGCGATAGGCGGCTGGGAGTTTATGGAAAATTTTAACATTGAAGAATCCACCGAAATGCTCCTGAAGCAGGCCAACACGACTCTTTATGCTAAGGCCTGCCCTGCAGGAAAAATGCCTGTGGTGATTGATAATGGTTTTGGAGGAGTTATATTTCACGAAGCTTGCGGTCACTTACTAGAAACAACTTCGGTTGAAAAAAAAGCGAGTGTTTTTTGGGATAAAATGGGGGAGCAAATCGCCCACGGTGCTCTTACAGCTGTAGATGATGGAACAATTGATGGCGCATGGGGATCTCTTTCAATTGATGACGAAGGGATGCCGACTCAGAAAACGACCTTGATTGAAAATGGAGTGCTTAAACGGTTTATCTCGGATCGATTAGGCGAGCAAAAAACAGGTCATAAGCGGACAGGATCTGGCCGACGTCAATCTTACAAATTTGCTCCTGCCTCACGAATGAGAAACACCTACATTGATAAAGGGCCTTATTCATTGGAAGAGATCATCAGCTCAGTTCCGGATGGAATCTACGCCAAAAAAATGGGAGGGGGCTCTGTTGATCCTTCAACTGGCCAGTTTAATTTTGCGGTTCAGGAAGCATACTTAATTAAAGATGGAAAAATCACCACTCCGGTTAAAGGGGCCACTCTCATTGGAAAGGGCGCGGATATCATGACCAGGATTTCTATGGTTGGAAAAGATTTAAAGCTTATGGCCGGTATGTGTGGATCCGTCAGCGGTAGCATTCCTACCACAGTTGGACAACCTCCCATCAAAGTTGATGAGATTCTTGTTGGAGGTGAAGCATGAAAAAGTTAATGGAACAGGTGATGAATGATGTTATAGACCGCAAAGGAGAAGGAGATTTAATCCTCTCTTCTTCGAAAGCTCTGAAAATGAGCGCTCAAAATGGCGAGATCAACGAATACAAAGTTTCTAGTTCGCAGATATTGGGAGTGAGGGTTATTAGGGATGGTAAAGTAGGGATCTCCTACACCGAATCTCTGGATGATGAATCATTAAAACTCTTTGTTAAGCAAGCATTCGAAAATGCAGAGATGAGTGAAGCCAATAGTAATGAAGGAATTCTAGACCTCTCAGGACATCTCTCGGATGAAGCCGATTATCCGGAGAGTGAAGTGGATGTTTCAGTCAAAACCAAAAAGACGCTGGAGCTTGAATCAGAAGTTAAACGCCTGGACTCAAGGGTCAAGGTCGTTCCTCATAGTTCTTACACTGAGGGTGAGTCAAAATCTCTGTACTTAAGTTCGGCCGGCCGCTCGACAAGTTATTTTGATAAATCTTATACGATAGTGGGCTCGGCGCTGATGGAAGATCTGGGAAGGAAGGCCAACTATTATGATTACAGTATTGCTCATACCTTTGATCAATTAAACTGGAAAAAAGTTTTGGAAACCTCGCTCTTTCATGCCGGAAACCTTCTGGACGAAAAAGCGCTGCCTACCGGTAAATACTCGGTTCGCTTTACCGAGGATACACTGAAAAGCATCATCGGATGTTTTTCAAACTTTTATTCGGCCCAGTCTGGGATGGAAAAATCAAACCCATGGATCGAAAAACTTGGTGAAGAAGTTATTTCAAAAGACTTAAGTCTCAAAGATGAACCTCTTTATCCCGCAGCTTTCAGGAAAAGTTTATTCGACAGCGAAGGGGTGGAAAGAAAATCTTTAAGTCTCATTGAAAACGGAGTTTTGAAAAATTTCTACCATAATTCAAAAACGGCCAGACATTACAAGGCCCAATCCACTGGGCACGCTTCACGTGGTGCTGGTAGCTCACTGGGGGTTGATGGAACGTACATGATTCTCGATGGGAAAAATAAAAAACCACTTCCAAGAAAATACCTGGAGGTTATCCAGGCAGATGGTCTTTATTCAGGTGCTAACCGAATCACCGGACAGTTCTCTGTCGCTATTAAAGGTTACGTCTGGGAAAATGGAGTGAGGACTATGACTTTTGGAAATATAACTCTTTCTGGAAATCTTATGGAACTTCTAAAGACTGCCGAAGTGGTGGGTGAGCAATTGGTGGCATCAACGGATGAATCCTTTTTCTCAGTTCCTTTGATGTTTCATGATGTTTCCATAGCGGGGACCTGAGTACATATGAAAATTCTCTTTTTTGATACCCACAGCTATGAAAAACAATCATTTGAGCAGTCCACATTTTTAAAGCACCATGAATTAACTTTCATTGAAACTCGACTCACTAAGGATACGGCCATTCTGGCCCTGGGCCATGATTGCGTGTGTGCTTTTGTGAATGACAAACTTGATGAGTCCACTCTTCGGATTCTCAGCACGAACCATATTAAACTGATTGCCCTTCGTTCTGCGGGGTTTAATCATGTTGATTTACCTATTGCAAAGAGTTTAGGGCTCCAAGTGGTAAGGGTTCCTGAATACTCTCCCTACGCTATTGCTGAGCATGTCGTTGCTATGGTTCAGACTTTAAACCGCAGCACTCATAAAGCTTACAACCGAGTGCGGGAAGGAAACTTCTCACTTAACGGATTGGTGGGGCATGATCTTCATGGGAAGACTTTTGGTATTGTTGGGTGTGGAAAAATTGGAAAAGTTCTAGCGCGCATAATGTCTGGATTTGGCTGTATCGTTTTACTACATGACATAGATCAGGATGAAAAAATACATAAAGAGCTTCATTGTGAATATGCAGATTTAGATGAAATTTTTAAGAGATCAGATATCATCTCCCTGCATTTGCCCTTAAATGACAAAACAAAGCATATTATTAATGCTCAAACTCTCTCACTGATGAAGAAGGGAGTGATGATCATAAACACTGGTCGTGGAGGATTAATTGAAACAAGATCATTAATCGATGCACTCAAATCTGGTCATATAGGCCACGCAGGGTTGGACGTTTATGAGGAAGAACAGGGTATTTTCTTCAATGATATGTCTGATAAAATCCTCAGTGATGATATATTGGCCCGGCTCTTAACTTTTCCTAATGTTCTAGTTACAAGTCATCAGGGTTTTTTAACCTATGAGGCTTTGGCCAATATTGCAGATACAACTCTCCAGAATATTTCGGCTTTTGAAAATGGTGAAGCACTGATGAATCAAGTACTTTAAAGCGGGGCCGCATCCGCCTTCTTAAAACTAGGCCGGTAATTCCCATCCCTGTCATAGGGGCCAACCTCCATGGCGTCCGGGTCCACCCTGGGTCCATTTTCCATTCGCTGAATCCCAGCTCCCTGATCTATAGGTGTGCCGGAAAAACCATCAATGTCCGTCACCGGATCAGTTTGGGCTTCAGTACTACCTGAATTTGGATAAACAGAGTTTTGAGGTACTGCCAGTGCATATTGAGAGATAAAAAAAGTAAGAAGAATGAGAGATTTCATATTTCCCCCCCTTGGGGAATCATTGTTTCTTGATTTCCCAAGGGAGGCAACATGCTAAGAATTAATCCTGATCAACTTAGGTAAAATTGAATCATGCTGGCACTTCCATCAACAGTATTTCTGCTGCGGTTTTGGCCTCAATCTTGATAGATTCGAAGTCGGGAATACCTACGCCGTCCCGTGCGCTAAAAGGCTTACCCTCAATTTCAATTTCGCCTTTGAGAACGAAAACATACACTCCGTTGCCTGCTAGCTTTCGCCCGTAACTAATGACCTTACCAGCGTCGAGATCTGTCAGAGAGAAAAAAGCGTCCTGATTGATTGTGACCGATCCATCTCTTCCATCTGGTGAGACAACAGTTACAAGTTTATTCTTGCGCTCTTTCTCATCAAAAGATTTTTGCTCGTAACGGGGTTTAATTCCCAACTTTTTAGGCAGAACCCATATTTGCAGAAATTTTACTGCATCTGTGGTAGAAGCATTCATTTCGGAGTGAGCAATTCCTGTTCCTGCTGACATGATTTGAACTTCACCTTTTTTAATGAGTCCATTATTTCCCTCGGAGTCTTTATGGCCAAGAACTCCTTCAAGTGGAATAGAGATAATTTCCATATCGCGGTGAGGATGAGTGCCGAATCCCTGACCTGCATCTACCGAGTCATCATTAATGACTCTCAATGCACCAAAGCCCATCCGTTCTGGATTGTAATAATTGGCAAAGCTGAATGTGTGACGACTCTTGAGCCAACCGTGATCAGCTAGACCACGTGTTTCTGAGAGATGGGTAATCATAGTAACTCCTTTGATACCCATTATCGTCCGGGAGAGATGAAAAATAAATTATATAATTTTTATTGAAATGATAAGTTTTGATTATATATAAAAGAGCGACCTATCGTCCTGATAGGTCGCTCTTTTTTGAGCAACTACTACGGAGTAATAGTTGATGAAGACGGAGTTTGTGTAGGCACTGAATTTCTATTTGAAGAGTCAGTAGAGTTTGAGTCTACTTTATCCATTTCAGCATCTTCCATATCTTCCATCCGCTGTTGGTCATTGCGATTAGTAGTGTTGGAAGAATCTGTACCTAAAGTGGTTGATCCAGTGTTCATAGAATCTGTTGTCGAAGGAGTTGATGAGGAAGTTCCTGAACCAACTGCAGTCTGTGCCATGGCCACACTAGAGACAACTAACATCGAGGCAATTAAAAAATATTTCATACTAGCGTCCTTTTGACTTATCGGGACTCTGAATTCCCGTATTTGTGTTTGTATTAGTGTTAGCACCTTTATTAGGCGTTTGATTTGGCCGAACCTGCTCTTTTTGCTTCTCGTTTTGTCCGCCGAAGTTTTTTTCGTTTACTTGTCCGTTCTGTTTGTTTGCATCTTGCATAAAGGCTCCTTGTTAATTTTTGGGACTCTTAATCAATGTGGGTTGCAATGGAGATGCCGGAATAATTCGGGGTGAGCGCCATATCATTGCATTCATTCGGGACAGATTGTCCCTGAGAATGGGTCAATGAAATCAAGCACAAATACTCAGGTTTAATTACGATGGGCTTCATTTACAGATGCAATTCAGCACTCCATCCTCTCTGGTGGAGGATATTTATATGGACAAAAATACTGAAGAACCTGGGTTAAGTGGTAAAAGCAAATCAGGGAAAAATTGGTTTAATAGTGATAAATATCACGAGCAG
>DLGL01000009.1:13175-30990 GCA_002482685.1 Bacteriovoracaceae bacterium UBA7695
GCTGGCCAGGATCTCACCGGACGAACTGACTTATCAAATCAGGGAGAAGAGTGGTCAGGAGATCTTGAAAAAAAACAAATTTTTGAAACTCTTAAGCGCAGTCCCGGTGTTGACGTGGGCCAGGTACAAGTGAAGGCCCAAAAAGGGGTGATTACACTTACCGGCACAGCGGCCACCCCTAAAGAGGCCCGGGCCATGAAAAAAATTGTTGAGAATATCCCAGGAGTTCGCCGGGTACAAAGTGAGCTCAACACCCTTGAAAGAAGGGAAGCCTAATTAGTGACCGCGGATGGCATTCGGATCAATCGTGATAGGAATGGCCGTTCCGGACCAGACAGCTTTCTTATAAGTCCCGACAGTCGCAAGTTTTTTGACCAGATCGACGTCGATGAGGCAGTTGAATTTATTTTGGACGGCCATAAAAGCCATTTTCATTACAGCTTGTTCCCGGTCTACACAGTCATCAACTTTATAAGGGTCTTCTTTTCGTTTTAAGAATCTGGTCAGCTTGGTTTGATCCTTGCCGTAGATAATAATCTCCCGGGCCTGCTCCATCATAGAATCGTACTCATTGAGGGGAGCTGCGACCTTGTCATCGAAACAGTTGTAGCAGTAGCACTGGTGTTTTAACTCGACAGGAACTTTGGCCAGGAAGGCGAAGGATTCTTCTCCTAGGAATTGAGCGCAGTTTTTACAGACATTGTCTTCGCACAAACCACAGACATAAGGAGCTTTTGGCTTTTTACAAGTTTTACATAAGATAGGGGATGTTGTCATGGGCTGCACTATAACGGGGGGAGATGCAAGTGACAATGAAATTCACCCTGCATCTACCCTTAGAGTTTATAATCCGACTGCTTTAAAGGCGTCTTCAGCTACGGCGCAAACATTTTCATTTTGGTTTTTACATTCTTCCAAAATCGCGATTTTGTAGTCAGAAAACTTAGAATCACTCTTAAGCTTTTTCGTCATAACATTGTAAAAAAGCACAGTAGACTCTTCCCACTGAAGCTTTTGCATCACAATTGAAGCCATTTTATTCGGGATACCGCTTAAAATATGGACTCCACAATGGTCATTTTTTTCTGTTACAACACAACCTTCAGCGTAATTTTTGAAGGCCGGAAGTTTGAGGTCATCCATATGTCCTGGTTGTGCACTTAAACCCTTGTGAGGATTTACCATATCTCTGAGGCCTTCATATTTCGCTGAATACTTTGGTCCTAAAACCGTATGGCCAATGAGGAATGGATTTGCAGGTTGGTTATAATACTGATTGATTAATACGCCAAAAACGTCGGCCAAATGCTCGTTAAGTGCTCCTGATTGTCCTTCATACTTAAGTTTTGAAGTCGAATCAATCACAGCATGTGTATATTCGTGCCCGACCACATCGATGGCGCGCTCAAAATTTCTTAGTCCGGAATCTTTACCGGCCCCAAAAATAAATCTTCTTCCAATTGTTTCGCTAAGGTCACGGTAGCTTGCAGGTAAGTCTGGAATACTTGTAAGATCACCAATCCAGGCAGCGTTTTGGCTAAGCTTGAACAGATCTAAATGATTGCCTACATTCACTGAAGCTCGGATAAATGCACCCTGATTATCCCAGCTATTTCGGTTGTGTTTAATTTTGTAGTACTCTCTGATCTTCTCAAAAGTATCGTTTAAGGCAACCGCATCTGGGGGTGACTTCCGAGAAACTTGTTTACCATCTTCTAATACTAGTTTTCCCAACTTCAAGATGGGGGCCCATGGAAGAATCAGGCCTTTAGCATCGTAAATCTTGATGATCCCATCTGTAGCAGACGCAGAGAATGAGCCCAATGCTAAGACAATCAGAAAAGTGTTCTTCATATAAATCCTGGTATTTGAATGTTAAAGCAGCGGTATATCTCAGGAATTATCAAAAATACCTGTTTTGAATAAATTACTCAGTGATTGAGGAAAAAACTGATCAAGCTTAGGCCGGTGGATGGGGATTTCTGAAGCCCAGTTTAAACCACCGCGGCTTCAGAATAATAAGAAAATAACGTCAAAAAACCAACGCTATTAACGGTTCCCGTTGGCATCGCCCTTAGGTTTGGCCGTTGGCTGCGATTTAATTTCAGAGGCCGGTCTGGTTGCCCCGTGCTCCCGACGGAACATCTTCTTAATAGATGTATCACTTTGAGCGGTCTGGCGGGTAGTGTCTGCAAGCTTGAGCTTATCAGCGCACTTTACACAGATCCACTCTGCTTCGGTGGTAGGGTTATTATGGTAATAGAGCTCCACGTCCGGTCTTACCTGCTGGCATTCCTCGCAAAAGTTCCTCTGACCCTGGTGAATAATCTCCTCAGTCAGCTTCTTCTTTTTGATTTCTTCCCGGTGATTCTCTGCCTTCGCTGCTACCTTAGCGTCTACAGTTGCTTTTAGGCCTGCCTTAAGCAGCGCATCCTTCATAATACTCATTTTCATTCTCCGTTGAGACCATTTTGTCCCATATTATCCTAATCCTATTGGTGTACAATCAAAAAATAAACCATTTTCAGGGAAGAATATGATGGAAACCACCTATTGGCGCAAGTGCGGGTCTTGTAAAAAGGAAATCGGCTTCAACACCATTTACCAGGTCTGTAGTGTCTCTTCGTGCTCAAAATTCGTCTTTTGCTCCGTTAATTGCTGGGACCAGCACAACCCAATTATGAATCATAAGTCTGCCTGGGCCGAAGAAAGTCGCTCTCCCCGCAGGGAAAATGCGGTTTCAGAGGTTGAATCCACTCCCCGGAGGGTGATTGTGACCCCAAAAAACAATGCTATTGAAAAAAATATTTCGTCGGCAAATGAGCAGGAAATTTTGATCGTAGCCTCGAAGCTTAAGCAATACATAAAGGATAAATATGACATGAATACAGCAGCTTCCGTTATGGATGTGCTGTCTTCAGCGGTACGCAGACTGACTGATCAGGCAGCAGAAAACGCACGTGCCGAGGGAAGAAAAACAATCATGGATAGAGATTTTCGCTAGGGGGGGCTTGCTATAGTAAATTTTTTTGTTGATGATTATAGCAAGATTAGATTTATAGGAGGGCTACATGGCCAAAAAAACTGCTGCTAAAAAGACAACTGCTAAAAAACCTGCTGCTAAGAAAGCTACTGCTAAAAAAGCTGCACCTGCTAAGAAAGCTACAGCTAAAAAAGCTGCTCCAGCTAAGAAAGCTACTGCTAAAAAAGCTGCTGCTCCAAAAGCTACAACTAAGAAAGTTGCTGCTCCAAAAGCAAAAAAAGCTAAATCAGCTCGTAAGCCAAATGCTGCTTTCATGGTAGCTCTTACACCTTCTCCAGCTCTTGCTGAAGTAATCGGTGCAACTGCTGTTCCAAGAACAGAAGCTGTTCGTAAGATCTGGGTTTACATCAAGAAGAACAACCTTCAGAACCCTAAAAACAAGAGAAACATTCTTGCTGACGACAAACTTTCTAAAATCTTCGGAAAGAAAGAAGTTACTATGTTCGAGCTAGCTGGAATCCTTGGTAAGCACCTTAACTAATTTCGTAAGAAATCTTTAAGATAAAGAGGGCCCTTTTGGGGCCCTTTTTTTTACTCTCTACGCCTATGAAAGACCTAAAACGATATCCTTTTAAGACAAATGACCTGCTACAGGCTTGGGATAGTGCTGATGAGTTGATGATTCATCATCTGCGCTCTCTCTCCCCGGATGGTAAGAAGATCTTAATTGTGAACGATCATTTTGGCGCTCTGGCCACAAACCTTACGGACTATAACCCAACGGTTTTAACTGATTCATTTGTAGCCTTTAAGGCAACTCAGATAAATACCGATAATAGGATCCAACCCTTAAGTCATTTTTCAGATCTCGATGGATTGTATGATTATGTCTTAGTCCAAATTCCTAAGAATCTTTCCTATTTTGAAGACCTCTTATGCCACCTGACTCACCACCTGCACCGGGACTCAAAACTCATTTGTGGGGCAATGGTCAAACATTTGGCACCTTCGAGCTTCGAGCTCATTCAGAAGTATATTGGGGTCACTACCACCAGTCTCGCTCAGAAAAAAGCGCGCCTCATTTTTGCTGCATTTGAAAAAGAGAAGGTGGATTCACCTTACCCTTTAAAGGTAAAGCTTGATGGCTTTGAAAAACTGTTTGTAAATCACTCTAATGTTTTTAGCCGGGAGAAGCTTGATATCGGGAGCCGCTTTCTGCTTGAAAATATGCCAAATGGTAACTATGGGACAATTTTGGATTTAGGATGCGCCAATGGAGTGATTGGAATTAAGGCCAAGATGATTCATACCGGGGCCAGGATTATTTTCTGTGATGAATCGGCCATGGCCATTGAAAGTGCGCGGAGTAATTATCAAAGCTACTTTTCCGATGATGCCGAATTTATATGGACCAACTGTTATGAAAACGGAATCAAGGACTCTTTGGATTTAGTGCTCTGTAATCCGCCCTTTCACCAAAGTACGACAGTAGGAGATTTTATTGCCTGGCAGATGTTCAATGATGCATTTGTCGCCCTAAAAAAAGGGGGATCAATCCGGGTTATCGGAAATTCTCATTTAGGATATCAGTTTAAGCTTAAGAAAATTTTCGGAAACTCTAAGATCGTAGTAACGAATAAAAAATTCATGATAGTAGATTCAGTTAAGCACTAGAGGCAAAAATTTCCCTATACCAAAAACAACACTTATTTCACCTGAGTCAATAGGGAAATAAAATCCAAATTCTTCCATCTGAAGTGTTCGATTCGAAAAAAAATATCTCAAAAAATCTGTAAAGAGATCTTTCATATTCCTAACAATCTCGATAGGGGCTAAAATAGAGGTGACCCAATTTAATATCATTGGGCATAAGAATTTATGAATTTTGTATTAGTGCTTACAACAATCTTTCTTCTGAGTTCATGTGCCAATAGGTATATGATCGCTGGAAACCGTTTTGTTTCTCCTGAAACATTAGGGAAGCGCTATTCTTTTCAAGTTGGAACCATAGCGGGTGATGGAACAAACGTATACTTAGATGCTAAAGACGGTAAGGAAGATAACCCTGTCTCTTACGAATCACTCCCAAGATTTAAATACATGCTTGAGGGTGGATTGGGTCAAAAATTTGATTACTATTTCTCCCAGACTTCTGGATCTCTCGGGATGCACAATCTCAAATGGCAATTCTTAGGAAATCCAAAGAAGAGCCGGTCTCATGGAAATAAGATGGCATTAAGTGTTGGGTACGGAACTGGAAAAAATAAAATTGATGATGATCCTGATGTTGAATTTTCTTTAAATGCAAATGACATATCACTTATCCATGGGTACCGCTGGTACAGGGGTATTTTATTTTATGAGAGTCTCAGCTACACCAAATATGGATTTTCTTCGGAGCTCACCTCCAAGGACCAGACCCTGGATGGTCTATCCATTAACAATTCAACAACTGTTATAGGTCTTCATGGTGGGATTGAGCTGGCCTGGAAACACATTTCTATTAAAGGTGAGCTGGGGTACCAAAAGCTTTCTACTTCAAATACTGAGACCAAAACTGTTTTTAATGTGGGATATGGAATCTCTGCGGAGTTTTGAATGAAGAGATTTATTTATAAGGATCATCTATGAAAACAAAATATATCCTCCTCTTAGCTTTGATATTTTCTCTGATGGGCTGCCAGTCTAAGGAGGCCAGTGACATTATTAAAAACACTGGTGATACAGGAGGCGCTTCCGGAGGGGGGACTACTGGTGGAAGTGGAGGGACTGCAGGCGGAGGTGGAGGTGGTGTGAGCTGCCCTTCAGGCTATGTACTTGTTCCTGCTAACGCTGCAGTTGATGTTGCTTCACCATTCTGTGTAATGGAAGTTGAGGCCAGAAATAATGGTGGACTCCCGGGTACTAATCCATTGTCGTCACCCTGGACTAATATTACCCAAACTGCTGCGCGAGCGGCCTGTGATGCTTTGGATCCGGTGACCCATAAGTATGCGCTTATATCCAATCCTGAATGGATGGCGCTTGCAAGGAACATTGAGGCCCAAGGTGAAAACTGGAGTTCCGGAATTGCGGGGTCAGGCTGTTTGAAGGCTGGGAATTCCGGTGCCGATACTCTTTGTTTATACAATCATAATACTTTCACGATTGATTTCGGCGCTCTGAGTAGCCGAAATTCAAAAGCGAGTCATGTCTTAAGTAATGGTTCTGTGGTCTGGGATCTTGGAGCGAATCTCCAGGAGTGGGTGGACTGGAATGTTCCCAATAATAAGCTTTACCTCTCTGATTATGCTGGACCAGTTCATTGGGCAACGATTGGTTATTCGGACCTAGGTGCAAGAGGTGTTTTTCCGAATAATGTTATGCCTGTGAAAACCTGGAGGCCAACATATTACACTCTAGATATCGATGAAGGTATGAGTGATTACGTATCTGGGTATGAAGGCACAGGCGGAGCTGCGCTACGGGGCGCGCATTATGCATTTCAATTCAGGGCCGGGATTTATCATTTAGATTTGGGTAATGAACCAAGTATTTCTGATGCGTACCGTGGCTTTCGTTGTACTTATCACCCTTAATTAAACTCTTCTAGTAACTTCAGCCCTTTATACGTTTGGCGTGGAAGCAAATTCACGCCAGATGAATGCTCATGATTTTTCCTCCTAAAGTTTTCCTCAGCTATCTATCATCATCAAAACAAAGAACATCGATCTAATATCGTGATCGGAAACTTACACTTGATGACGTTGAACAGTTGTCTGACTCCAATTTGAAAATCTCATGCACAAAAGATGATGTGATCATTTTTTAAAAACAATAATATCCTTAGGAGTAATTTATGAAATCACTACTGGCCGTTGTTTCTCTCATGTTCGTTATTAGCTCAAGTGCTTTTGCCGCACAAAAAAGAATTGAGTGTATGTCTAAAAACAAGCTCGTACATGTGGGCCTCGTTGGATCAAATTCTGATTTTGATACTGTAGAAACGCTTACCATCATCAAAGGTGGACTGTTTGGAAAAGACTTACAGGTTCAGAATCCAAACTGTCGGATTGACCTAAGGGAATCGGTACATGGTCCTTTTGTCGTTATAAATTGTGAGGAGCAGAAATTATTAGTAAACCAATTTCTTACTCAAGGCATTGAAGGACACGGGACTCTTATTGGTGGCCTTCGTTCAGTCAGTCTTGCTTAAAGCGATCTAAGCAGACACTCTATCTTTGAAATTCCTGATTTCGGTATAATTAAAATCTTCGACTGGGCCTCAATTTCAAAGCTGTAGGGGAGTGGTTCATTGTTTAACAGGCACATGACACCCAACAGTTCATTAGGGCCAAGATTGTAGAGCACAGTTCTTTTTTTTATCAGATTTACACTCCCACTAATAAGCACAAAGCCTATAAGTGGGAGCTGTGCCTCTGACAGCAGAATATGCTTGCGCTCAAAAAGGAGAACTTCAAAATGCGTCTTCAGGAATGTCATCTCACTTGAGGTGAGTTTTCGGTAAGGAAGATTCATCCATTTAGACTAAAACAAATTGAGTTTTGAGAATATGATCCTGATCAGGCAATCAGAAATTTAGGTTGGCGCATTCTAGGAGAGATTTCTCATCAATTATATAGATGACCTTGCCGGACTGCTCAATCATACCCTCATCTTTGAGCTCACTCATAAAACGAATGGTTGTTTCTACAGTTGTCCCGATCATTGAGGCCATCTCCTCGCGAGTGAGTCGGATTTCTAGACGTGTCTTCTCTCCGTCTGAGACGCCATAAGAAGTTTTAAGGGTCAGCAGAAGTTCTGCTAATCTTTCTTTCACTGATTTTTGTGCCATTGAGGCATTGCGAGATTCAGCGGATCCCATTTCGTGACTGAGTTTCTGCATGAGTTGAAAGGCGATGCTTGGTTCTTTTTTGATGGCATTGAAAATATAAGATTTATCTATAAAGCAGATGGTTGTCTCTTCGATAGTTGTGGCCGTTGCGGCGTAGTTCTCGTGACCAAAGAGAGAGCGGTGACCAAGAACATCCCCGGGTCCTGCAAGCCGGATAATAGACTCCTTGCCATCCGGGCCCATCCGAGAAACTTTTATCTTGCCACTGTTGATGCAGTAAAGACCGATAGGGGGATTACCCTGCAGGAAGATGTCGTGACCTTTTTTATAGGTATTCATCACTTTGTTCTGACCCACATCTTTTAGGGCCAGGCTTTCAAGCTCGCAAAAAATTCCCTTACTTTTTGAATGGCATTTCTCACAATCGGTGTGTTTCACAGTAACCTCTTATGAGTTGTACTCTAACATAAAAATAATGCAAAAACCTGATCCACATCATGGTTTTGACAACTTTTAACCTTTAGAATGACTTACACGATCTTAATGCCCATGGAGCACCTATGAAATTTCTGCTTTGGCTTCTCGTCCTTATTCCTCAGGCTTCCCAGGCCCACGTAAAGTGGTTTAGTTCATATGACTTCCAGCAAGCGCCACTAAAATTAACTGATCTTAACCACCCTATATTTTGGGGTTTATTCTTGCTTTCAGTTGTTTGTATGCCCCTTCTGGTTTGGTCGGACAAACTAGTTGAAAAGTGCTCCATCTATCAGAAAACCACGGCTTTCCTCGATCGCTACGCTGAGCAAGGGCCTCTCATTATGAGAGTTGCCATGGGAGCGGTACTTTTAATGTCCTGGCAAGGGGACTCCATCATCGCTCCTGAAATTATGGTGCCCTCTCCGGTGTGGGGCTGGATTCAGTTTGGACTTGCACTACTTTTACTATCCAAAGAGACCACCTTCATCTCCGGCGTCGGAATGGTTGTTATTTATTTCATGGGAATCTCAAACCATGGCTTTTTCCACATGCTCGATTACGTGATCTATCTGGCGGTTGGTTTATATTTGATCGTGTCTTACTCAAAACATGTGAAGCTCAAAAATCTAGATCTCCCTATTCTTTATTCAGGACTGGGATTCTCTCTATGTTGGGTGGCGTTTGAAAAAATCATGTATCCTTATTGGGGGCTCTCAGTTCTCGCTCAGGCACCAGAATTAACCATGGGTTTAAATCATGAATTCTTTCTTCTTGCCTGCGCCTTCGTTGAATTCTCTTTGGGCTACCTTCTGATCATTTGTTTACTTCATAGACCTCTTGCCATCATCGTTACACTGACATTTTTTACAACGACTTGTTTTTTCGGAAAAACTGAAATTATTGGGCATACCATTCTTCATGGTGCTCTTTTAGTCTTTATTGTTAAAGGTCCGGGTCACTACTATCAGGCCCCTATTCGTCTTCATAAATCAGTTTGGCTGCGCTCCCTCTTTGCTGCTGTTAACTTTGTGATCCTTTTTGCCTTGCTGGCCTTCCCTTATCAGAAGATGTCGAGTACGGCCCACGCAGAGGCTTTGGAAAAACGTCAATCCATGGTTCATCCCAGATTTGATGTGGCAGAAAACGTTGCTCCACCATCAGTCATGCTCCATGCCTCCCAAGACGCGAATGGAGGATGGAATCTTCACCTCATGACGTCTAATTTTATCTTCACTCCGGAAAATGCGGGTAGCGGTGATGTCCTGGGTGAGGGGCATGCCCATCTTTATGTGAATGGGAAAAAAGTCGCCCGTGTTTATAGTAACTGGTTTCACCTGGCACTTCCGAAAGGAAAAGCAAAAGTTAAGGTGAGTCTCAATACAAACTCTCACAAAGACTACTACTTTCAGGACAAACCCATTGAGCATGAAATTGAATTAGAAGAGGGACGGGCCTCAAATACTCAGCACCAGCATTAAGGAAAATAAGATGAATAAGAGATTTTTTTTTAGCACTCTATTACTTTTAACTTCAGCGAGTGTCTTTGCTGAATTTAAGGCCCTGCCTGATAAGGCGCCAGTTCCGAAAGATAATCCGATGACGCCGGAGAAAATTGAACTAGGGAAAATGCTCTACTTTGATCCGCGTTTATCTATGGATGGAACGATTTCCTGCAACAGTTGCCACAATGTCATGTTTCACGGTGGAGATGGCCGACCTGTGGGTGCAGGGATTCATGGGCAGCGTGGGGGAAGAGGTTCACCGACAGTCTGGAACTCAGCTTTCTATAGCGTTCAGTTTTGGGATGGAAGAGCTGTGACTTTAGAAGATCAGGCCAAAGGCCCTTTAGTTAATGGGGTTGAAATGGGAATGAGTTCTCATGATCTGGTTATTGAAAGGGTGAGACAAATTCCAGGATATATTTCGGCCTTTAAAAAAGTTTTCCCCAAAGAGAAAAATCCATTAACCATCGATAATGTGGCCAAGGCCATTGCGAGCTATGAGAGGACATTGATTACTCCTAATTCTCCCTTTGATAAATTTATTAAAGGGAATAAAAAGAGTCTTAATCCTCAGCAGATTCGCGGTATGAAGCTGGTGGATTCTATAGGTTGCACCTCTTGCCATGCAGGAGAAAATTTCAGTGGAGAGGGGTTTGCTCTGGGCGAAGGAAACTTTCAACCCTTTCCACAAATCCCCGGTTCAAAATTTGATAAGATGTACGATCTGACGAGTGACCTCGGTAGATATGAAGTGACAAAAAATCCTGAAGATAAAAACAAATGGAGAGTTCCTACATGGAGGAATGTGGCCATCAGTGCTCCCTACTTTCACAACGGTAAAGTAAAGACCCTGGATGAAGCGGTCAGAGTGATGGGTAAAACTCAGCTTGATATGGATTTAAACGATGCTCAGGTGGCAGATATCGTAGCCTTTTTAAATTCCCTTACCGGTGAGTTTCCAAAACAAACCATGCCACTGCTTCCTCATACTCCAAATTTTTCAATTACACCTGATCCGTAACGACCAGGTGTAATAAAGTTAGGGCGATTTTTATTTTTTGATTGTACCGGCCTTAAGTGCTGCTTCAATTTCTTTAAATCCGCCCATAAGTTTTCCATCGACGAAGACTTGTGGGTAAGTTGGCCATCCACTCCAGAGCTTTATCGCCAGGCGTGGCTTCCACATGGACATGTAGCCACCATACTCGAGGTATTTAAAACTGATACCCGCTTCAGTTAAAGCTTGCCGCGCCTTTTTAACGAAGGGGTTTTGTTTCATACCAACGACCACAACTTTATTCGAAAACACCGTTTCAGCAACTTCGTTAACGACATCCTGGTGATAACCTGAAATGAAAGTTAAGGCTTCTGGGGCAACATTGGCCGGATTTAACAGGGGGCGACTCATACATTCTCCTTAGAATTTTCAAACTGACGTTCGACTAATTTATGATAAAGACCATTATTTTCTTTTATTAAATCCTGATGACTACCTACCTGAGCGACGCGGCCATTTTGCATAACGATGATTTTGTCGGCCCGCTTAACTGTTGAGAGGCGATGAGCAATTATAAGAGTTGCCCTTTTTCCAATTTGCTCTTCAAGGGCCTTTTGAACCAGATGCTCACTTTCAGCATCCAGGGCGCTGGTGGCCTCATCTAATATTAAAATTTTTGGATTTTTCAAAAGGGCCCGGGCTATGGCCACTCGTTGTTTTTGTCCCCCCGAGAGCTGAACACCGCGCTCACCAACTAATGTCTGGTATCCATCGGGAAAGCCGGAAATAAAATCATGGGCGAAAGCTTTTTTTGAAGCTTCAATGACTTCATTTAAATCAGCTTCAGGTTTGCCGTACCGGATGTTTTCAAAAAGAGATTCAGACACTAAGACCGGCTCCTGAGAGACCAGTCCTATGGATTCTCTAAGGCCCTTCAGGGAGTAGGATTTACTGTCAATTCCGTCAAAGAGGATGCTGCCAGAATTGGTTTCATAAAAGCGCAGGAGTAACTGAACGAGTGTTGATTTTCCGGCCCCTGACGAGCCAACGACCGCCACTGTTTCATGAGGGTCAATACTGAAGCTCACACCGGTGAGCACAGGAAATTCCGGTCGAGTAGGGTAGGAGAAATAAACATCCCTGAATTCCACTTTACCTGAATCAAGATGTGATTTTCCTGCATCGAGATCCTCTGTACTTTTCTCTAAGAGCTCAAAGATTCTTCCACTTGCCCCGTAAGCTGACATGAAGTCAGTCCACAAACTTCCAAGCATACCTACCGAGAAGGCCACTGTGATTACATAAAGCAAAAACGAGGTAAGTGTCCCAACACTCATTTCACCATCGATGACTAGTTTGCCACCAAACCACACAATAAAAACAATGGCAGCAAATCCCACCAATGAGACAAGATTGGTGAATTTGGCCACCACCGATATTTTATCTTTTGACAGAGCAAATGAGGCTTCAAGTCGATCATGGTAGCGAAGATTTTCAAAGTTTTCCTGCGCAAAAGCCTTAACCGTTCTGACTCCTGCCAGCCCTTCTTCAGCAACTCCGGATGAGGCGGCCAGAGCGTCTTGCGATCTTTTAGAGAAGGCCTTAACCTTTTTTCCAAAACGTGCTGCGAGAAAACCAAGAGGTGGAATAATCAGGAGGATAAAAACAGTGAGTTTGGCAGAGGTCATGAAAAGCATGAAGACACCTCCCAGTGCCTGCACTAAACTTCTGACCAGCATCGATATATTTACACTCAAAGCGTTTTGCAAAACGGCCGTATCACTTGAGAGCCTGCCTAAGAGCTCTCCTGTTTTTTGCTTATCAAAAAAAGAAATATTCTGGCCGAGGATCTGACCAAATAACCGGGCCCGGAGTCTTTTTACAGTGCGCTCTCCGGCCAGTGTGAAAAAATAATAACGAAGGGCCGAAGTCACAGATTGAACTATGAAAACTGCGAGTGCTAAAAATGCGGCCATGTTTAATTGAGATTGATCTTTGTTGACGATGGCCTCATCAATAATTTTTTTAATGGTGTAGGGATAGGCCAGGAGTGCTGCTGAGCTGATGGCCAAAAATAAAAGTCCATAGACTAGTAAAGGCCATTCCTGACGACTGAGGCGCATGAGTTTTTTGAAGGTTTCCATGAAATGAAGTGTAAAGATTAGTTTACATTATGTAAAGTTTAGTTTACACTTATGACATGAAGCTTACAAACAACATGAAGAAGCTGCGCCAATTGCATGGAGATCTTTCTCAGCAACAACTTGCCGACATGGTGGGCTGCTCGAGGCAAACTATTATTTCTATCGAGTCCGGTTGCAAAAATCCCTCAGTAGAAATTGCTCTGAAGCTTTCTCACGCTCTCAAAATACCTGTAGACCAACTCTTTGCACTCGAAGAAGGCAAGGAGAAGGATCATTTTTGTCATCGGATTGCGGAGTTTTTCCGCTGCAAAAAGAAGTAAAAGCCTCTAAGAAATTGCAGTTTCCTTCTGAAAACGCTATAGTGGCCAAAAGGAAACTATGACAAATTGGAATGATCTCTCACTCTCAGCAGAAATGCTCTCTATTATCGAACAAGCAGGCTACAAAGCACCGACCCCCGTTCAAGCTCAGTCGATCCCTCTAGTCGTTGCAGGTCACGATGTGCTGGTATCTTCTCAAACAGGTAGTGGTAAAACGGCCAGCTTCGTTATCCCTGTGGTTGAAAAATTTAAAGGTAAAAACGGAACTTATATTCTGGCCCTTTCCCCAACTCGGGAAATTGCACAGCAAACTGGTGCAGTCTTTGAAACTTTTGGGAAACCTTTAGGGCTTAGAACTGTTGTATGCATCGGTGGTGCCTCTATCCCTGTTGAAAAAGAAGCCTTGGCCTCTTCTCCACATATTATTGTGGCCACACCCGGTCGTCTTTGTGATCACCTCGAAAGAGGGAACGTGTGGCTGGATTTTATCCAGTGCTTAATTTTTGATGAAGCAGATAGAATGCTTGAGATGGGTTTTGCTAAACAAATTGATACCATCACTGAACAAATTCCTAAAGAGCGACAAACGCTCATGTTCTCTGCAACCTTTGCTCCTAAAGTTGAGAAGCTTGCAAAAAATGTTATGAATGATCCTAAGCAAGTCACAATTGTGAAGACTGAGGAATCAGCGCCTAAAATTGATCAGAATCTTTTTTGGATTCCAGAAGAAAGAAAGATGAGCACTCTTATGCGACTGGCCCAGGACGAACCTGGTACGATTATTATTTTTGCTAAATCCAAAGAACGTGTCTATCAGGTCTGGCGCTCCCTTCATGGGAAAAAAGATGATGTGACTTATATCCATTCTGATCTTGGACAAAAAGAGCGGGAAGCTGCGATTGCTGATTTCAAATCCGGTCGCTACCGTATTCTGGTTGCCACTGATGTCATGGGACGAGGAATTGATGTGGACGATGTAGGGCATGTTGTAAATTACGATGTTCCTCGTGAACCGGAAGATTATATTCACCGGATTGGCCGAACTGGCCGACGTGGAAAATCGGGTGCCGCCAGCACATTTGCCGTTCCTGGAAAAGATGATTTAGGTATTAAAGCGATTGAAAAATTAAGAGGCATAGAGCCTTCTGCTAAGCCACCTGAAAGAGAGTCGCGGGATGATCGTCCGGCCAGAGAAGACAGATCCCGAGGTAATCCGAGAAGGGGTGATGCTCCTAAGGTCGCTGGTCCTAAAACAGAACGCTCTCCCAGACCCCCAAGAGAGCAACAAGGACCTAGAAACCCTGAATCTACTCCAAGACCTCCACGCAAACCGACGGTGCCCGCGGAGAAATTAGTGCTTATTTTGAGAGAGGATTTACCGGCCCATAGAGCAGCTGAAGCTGCTAAGGCCGCTGCTGCAGAAGCTGCCTCTAAAAAAAGTAGTGGTGGAATTGTTGGTTGGTTTAAAAAGCTTTTTTCTTAGCAGTCAGAATATTCGTAGTCACGCACTTCACATTGAAGTGTGACTGTCTGAGTTTTGCCGGTTGATTCATCTTTGTAGGTGAATTGGCCGGAAGTATTCCCAGTTGAATTCTTAAAGACCAATTTATAATTTTTTACATTGTAGATATCTGAAGAATCAGTGAAGCTTCTGGTCCCTGTGTTCATGCTTTCAATCATGCCCTGAAAAGAGATGCCGGCGTCACTGACTTTTTTACAACCATCAAAGTTAGAATAATACGTGAAGCTCACTTCAGTTCCATCACCTAATTTTCCTCCGCAGTTTCCTTCAACTTTCAGCGAAGTTGCAGCCTCTACTGTAGAGAAAATATAAAGAGAGAGAACTGCGGCTGTAAAAAATTTCACGTCTTCATCCTTTGGCAAACATCGTGTCGATGACTAAGAGTACCGAGACCTGCCGTGGACAGCCATTTAACTATGGCCAAAGATTATTTGAACGTTTTGTTAATCAGACTAACTTAGTTGATTATTAAAGCTACATGAAATGTTTTTTGAATACTTTCAGCTGAATACGTCGCTTCTCTGGCCCCAGGCGACTCAGGATATTTCCAAAAGTGAGCCCCACTTTTAATGCCATTGGATCTTTCTTTAATTCTGCCAGGGACTCAGCCTCAAGAGACGGCCACGCATCGTAGTAGCAGCCCTCTCGTTGCGCTTTAAACTTGATCCGGTTCAGGGCAGTGTCCATAGGAAATTCTTTTAAACAGCTTTGGGCCTTTTTATCTGCTCTAAATTCAAGGTCAACTAGAAGTTGTTTGAAAACGAGTTCCTCAACACCAGCTCCCTGAGTTTTAATCCAGTTTTGATACGCAGGTGATGATTCGATACCCACACAAAGAGTCATGATGGCCGTCTCATAGATAGATGGGGCCTGGTGAAATCTAAATGTTGAATCAATTAAGGTTTTTGCTTTTTTTGTGCAGTCGTTAACTAAACCATCCCGTGTAGAAAGGCTCACCCATGAAAAATTAGCTTCCAGTTTGGATTTGAGGGCACTCACTTCAGGAGCACCAAGCTGACTCATCTGTTTTTGTATTCCGGCGCATACCTTTGTGAGGTCTGCTCTCAGGAGTGTTTGCACATCATGAAAGCGGAGGGTAGAAGAAGATTCAGCAAGATTCAGGGCCGTCTCCATACATCCATTTTTATACCAAGAGGCATCTTTTAATAAGACAGACTGAATTTGGGCGACCTGTTTTTTTACAATGACTGAAACCTGAGCGGCTTCTTTGTTTTTTTCATCCAGTAAACGAAGAGTTGTTTCAAATTTTAGTTTCTTCTTAAGTGTTTTATCTTCAATGAGTTTAATTTTATCATCCACGCATTGGCGAAGATCAGAAGATTTCAGACAGGCTGACCAGATCTTCTCAAGAATCTGAGGGGACTGATCTGCGGCCACTTTTGGACTTTCTAAATCTGGAACGCCAAAGCCACAATTAACTCTTTTTAAGTAGGCATCAAATTCAACGTCAGTGGCAAACTTAAAGAGTATGGGACTATGATCCCCTTCTTTCCAAAAATCAGATTTTGGACGTATACAGCGCTGGCCAGTAGTCCCATTGATGATGAGAACATCTTTAGAGAATTTAATCCCATATTGCGAATCAATACGGTTGTTCTCAAACTGACCCTGCTGAGGCATCTGTCCACGGGCATTAGCACGCAGAAGGATACCTTTCCCATTGTATTTTAAATTTGCATAAGTTCTCGTGAAGCGGTCAGGACCCACATCCACAGGACCCTCTTCAAAAACGCCTCCAATGACTTCCCCTGTTTTAGAAAATTCCATTGGCTCACCGTTAGGGAGAGTGACTTTTATGTCGCCATTTTCACGGATGGAAGCATACGGAAGGTGATTGCGAGGGAAAAACATAAAGTG
The DNA here is from genome assembly GCA_002482685.1 of Bacteriovoracaceae bacterium UBA7695. Taxonomy (GTDB): domain Bacteria; phylum Bdellovibrionota; class Bacteriovoracia; order Bacteriovoracales; family Bacteriovoracaceae; genus Peredibacter. The sequence goes on from DLGL01000009.1 coordinate 29,833, forward strand.
GCTGAGCATCCCGTGTGAGGTTGTTCCGTTTGGAGCATCATAGACAAGGAGTGAAATATTTTGTGTGGCCTGCTCTTGATAAGAGAAATCATACGAGCGCATAGAATCTTTGGCAGATACCATGGCATTTATTCCACGGTTCTCAATTGAAAATCCCTCGTATTGACCCTCAGGAAATTCATCGCCTCGTGTGTAGGAGAGGCCACTGACATATTGAAGGTTTGTAGGCGATATACCTCGGGCCTGAATATGATCTGCACGGGGTTTTAAAGTCGTTTTGATTCCGATAGTTTTACTGACTTTGTTTTTCCAGATGACGGCCACTTTAAGATCAGGGCTTGCGACTTGCGGTTTAATGGAAACACTGTAGCTGCTTCTGGAAAAAACGATTTTTCCCAATTCAGCTGGACGGTCTACCATTAATTTCATTTCTGTCGTGTCTATCTGGATGGGTGAGCCCTGGTCGTTTTTAAATTGCATATTTAAATTAATGACATCAGCTCCATTAGCAAAAACAACTGACCGGTCCAATCGAAGATCGATTGAAACTGATCCTTCTTGCCGCATACTCGCTACTCCACGTTGGGATACCGGAGTAGGGGTAAAGGCTGAGCAACTGACAAAAAAGAGAGCTAAAAGGCTGATGTTTCGCATAGTTCTCATTTCGGTCAATGGGACTAGAAACTTGAGCGAAAACGTCCTGCTTTTTCTCGTCCTAACTTCCTGTTAATGAATGATATATTTAGCTTTATGAAAATCCATCCTCCTCAAACGCAGGCCCTTTCAGAAATTCTGCCTAAGAAATCGACACTCCTAATGGGTGCGGGACCTGTTCCCATTCCTAGGGAAGTAGCTGAGGCCAACTCTCTCATTATTAGCCACCTCGGTGAATCCATGAAGCAGGTCGTGTCCCGGATAAAAAGTATGGGTCAGTATGTGTTTCAAACGAGTAGTACAAAAATTTTTGGAATAGCTGGTCCCTCATCTGCTGCGATGGAGATGGCCGTGACTTCTCTTTTGTGGACGGGAAGACGGGCGTTGGTTTTAAATCTTGGAACATTTAGTGCGCGTTTTGGTGATCTGGCCCGGGGAGTAGGTGCTGAAGTTGTTGAGATCTTTCCTGAAGGGAGCGGTCCATTTCGTCTTCATCAGGTTAAA
>DLGL01000009.1:31014-49513 GCA_002482685.1 Bacteriovoracaceae bacterium UBA7695
TTGGAGAGTGGCGAGTTTCATGTCCTGACTCTCGTTCAGGGTGAAACTTCTTGCGGGATAAAGAATATTGAACTCGAAGAAATAGTTAAACTCGCTAAAAGTTACGGCGTAAGAACTATCGTGGACGCAGACTGCACTCTTTCAACAATGAGTTTACCGGTTGAAGAGTGGGGGATTGATATAGCCGTAGTGGGAGGACAAAAAGGTCTCTCCGCCATCCCAGGTGTATCAATGATTGCTTTTTCTGAAGAGACGTTTGAATTTGTCTCCAGGCGGGAAGGGCCTATGGCCCATTGGTGCCTTGATCCTCGCCGTGCTTATAAATTTTGGGGACTAGGTGAGTATCACTACACGGCCCCTGTTCCGGGACTACTCGCTCTTCATGAGGCCCTGAGATTAATATGTGAGGAGACACTGGAGAAAAGATTTGCCCGGCATCTTAAGTGCTCACAAGCCTTGCAACACTGTTTACAGACAATGGGTCTGGAACTTTATACACCTGAAGAGTTTAGATTGAATTCAGTGGTGGCCGTTAAAAATGTAAATAACGTTAATACTAAAGACATGATTGCCCATCTTATCAATCATCACCAGATTGAAATTTCCGGGGCTTTTGGACTGGATATTTTTAGAGTAGGACAAATGGGTGAGCAGTGTCGCTTAGAAAATATCAGACGAGTCATTGAGGCAGTGGGGGCCGGCTATTCTCATTTTGGAGTGAGTCTTGATACTCATAAGGGTCTCGCGGAGCTGGACCAAATCAGAGAAAGAGAAGTATCGCTCACGCTGGTTAAGAAAGTAGAAATTGCGCATGCCTAGTTTTTGAGTTCATCTTCTGCACAGTTCTCACACTGAGTGATTTTTCCCATCTTACCTTTTCGCTCTTCCATGTTGTATTCGACGCCGCAGGATTCGCATGTCACCAGGTGCTCAAAGCGAGGTGGCGCAGCAGTTTTTTTCTCAAGACGGGGCTTACTCATATTCTTAGTGTGGGTGAGGGTTCTGCTGCTTGAGGAGCCGCTGACAAAAGGCATGGAAACCTTGGCACGAATGACTTCAGGCTCGGGCTTCTCTTCGATCACTGAAAGATCAGAGACCGGTATATTGGCCCTTCTCCCGTCGCTTAAACTGCAGGCCGCATTTCTGCGTCCCAATTCGTCAGCACTGATGTTACTGATGCGAACTGTCTCACCCTTATAACGACCATTAATGACTAATGCCTTTATGATTTTACTCATGCTTCTTTATCGACAATTTCAAATGGTTTCTTTAAGGTTTAGGGATGAAAACAATCTTTAGTGCCTGGGTTCTTGCCCTGATCGCGACTTTGGGCAGTTTATTTTTTAGTGAAGTCATGAAGTTTCCGCCTTGTGTATTGTGCTGGTACCAAAGGATCTGCATGTATCCACTTGTTGTCCTCTTTTTAGTAGGCATGTTTCCCGTTTCCAAAAGTGTTATTAAGTTCACCACGCCATTGATTGCAATCGGGTGGATAGTTGCCCTATATCATAATCTTCTCTACTACAAGATTCTGCCGCATAGTAGTTCCCCTTGCCAGCAGGGAGTTTCCTGCACCTCTGTGCACCTTGAGTGGCTAGGGTTCATAACGATTCCCTTACTTTCACTTGTCGCGTTTACTCTTATGGCAGTACTTATGTTTTTAACTAACAAGGAACTTAAAAATGAAAAATAAAAAAGTCATCATCTCGGTTGCTGTAACCTTTGCTTTTTTGATCGGCCTCTTTATTGTTGCCACTTCTGTCTATAAAAATGAAGAAGCTAAAGATTTAAGTTTTAAAGCGCAAACTCAGTATAGTCTTTTTGTTCCGGAGTATGCCGTTAGAAAAGGCTCACCTGATGCCAAAGTGATCGTGGTAGAATTTTTTGATCCTGAGTGTGAGAGTTGCCGCGAAATGCATCCTCACATCCACTCCATCATGAGCGACTACGAAGGTAAAATTCAATTAGTCATGAGATACGCTGCTTTTCACGGCAATTCTATTCTTGCCATCCAGATCCTCGAAGCGGCCAGGCTTCAGGGAAAATATTGGGAGGCCCTCGAGATTTTGTTTCAGCACCAACCAGAATGGGGTAATCACCATCACCCCCGTCCTGAGCTTATCTGGGAATTTCTTCCGCGCTTAGGAATTGATGTTGAAGAGGTGAGAAAACACCTGGCAGATGCAAAGACTCAGGAAATTATTGCTCAGGATACAAAAGACGGACAGGCCTTGAATGTCACAGGAACTCCGACTTTCTTTGTTGATGGTAAAAAAGTTCAAGGATATGGACCTGATCCTCTTCGTGCTGCTATCGATGAAGCGCTCAAAGCGTCCGGGAATTAAGTTGCCCACAGGCCGCGAGGATCTCATCACCTTTGGTGGCGCGGATGAGTGTTGGGATCTTGTAGCTATCAAGAATAGATTTGAACTTCTCAACTTTTGAAAGTTCAGGCCGCTTATAATCAGAGCCTGGAAAAGGGTTAAACGGAATTAAACTCACGTAAGCCTTTTTCCCGGCCAGAAGTTTTCCTGTAAGATGAGCATCCTCATCCTTGTCATTGAAGCCATCAATTAAAAGATACTCGTAGGTTACAAAACGATTCTTACCTTCTGGTATAGCATCTACGTATTCCATAACTTTCTCTAAGGGGAATCGTTTATTAATGGGAATGAGTTCATCTCTTTTTTCTTTGATGGCAGAGTGAAGAGAGAGGGCAATATTCACCTGAGGCATCTCATCTTTCCATCTCATAAGGCCAGGTAGGTATCCAGCTGTGGAGATGGTAATTTTCTGATCGGCCAGGGAGAGACCATGCTGACTTAAAAAAATATCACAAGCATCTTTAACAGCATCAAAGTTGTGCAGAGGCTCACCTTGTCCCATAAAAACAATATTGAGGATCTTGTCATCCAGCGGACGATTGGCCGTCAGCCACTGTTGGGCCACAAGAAACTGGCCAATGATCTCTTCGGTTTTCAAATGACGCTGAAGACCCTGAAGGCCCGTGTGGCAAAAGGAGCACTTCATAGCGCATCCAACTTGGGAAGAAAGGCAGATGGTGTATTTATTATTAAAAGGAATCAGGACGGTTTCAACTTTTTGCCCGTCGGCGAGTTGAAAAAGAAATTTCACCGTCTTGTCGGTTGATTCCTGAAGAGTGTTCATTTCTGGCAGTGAAAAATCAAAGTGTTCTTTCACAAACGCGATAGATCTTTTCGCTAGATCGGTCAAACAAGGTTCAGATTTGCGTTTTTTGTAGTGCCAGTTATAAAGAAGGCCGGGCCCTGAGGGCGGGAGGTCATGAGTTGCGAACAATTCTTTCAGAGCAGGAAGCGTGAACTGATAGAATGAGGATTTTTTCATGAGGTAATGGTTTTGCGTCGCGCATAAAATTAATAATATCTTTGCATGACTTTGTAAGTAAATTGATCCTGACAGTCCAGTTTAATCAGTTCTAAAGTTATCTATTGTCTTCTTTTATTTTAGTCAGGGAGTTTGACTTGAAAATCATTTTAGCAGTTCTCGTTCTGGCCATGCCGATTGCCTCTCAGGCCGACAGACTTATTTATCCAGAAGGATCAGTAAAGCTCTCTCATAAATCTGGTAACTCTCTCAAACACATATCCGACTCTCTGGGACTTGGTCTTAACCCTTCAGAGTTTCAGTTAATCGAAACCAAGGAAAGCCTTCTTGGAAAGCACATGTACTACAAGCAAATGGTTAATGGTGTTGTCGTTGAAGAAGCCGAAGTTGTGGTTTCTTTGGATTCATCAGACCAAGTCATGAAAGTTTATAACAATGTTGTTAGTGGGAACAAAAAAACTGTAGAATCTGCAGTTCCCCTTATATCTCAGTCTCAGGCCCTTGAACTTGCCTGGAATCACTTGCAGGTTAACGGTGAGCTGATTGAGGCTCCGATTGCCAGACTTGTTTATTCTAAAAGCTTAAACCTTGAATATAGAATCAACCTCAGCGTTTCGTCTCCTGCTGGTCACTTCGACCTGACGGTAGATGCTCAAACAGGAAAAATCCTCTCGTCAGTAGATGCTGCACTTCCAAGAATGAAGAGAGCTTCTTTACCTGCTCGAAACAAAAGCGCTGCTAAATTTAAAAGCTTCACATCCGCACTTAAAGATCTCGAAGCTAAAAACTTTGCTAAGTCAGTCCAGTTCCTGGGCATAAAAGTGAATGGTTCTGCCCAGGTCTTTGATCCAAACCCTGTGGTGACTCTTGGCCGTTATGATCTTCAGGATACAACTCCTTTAAGTGCCTTCACTCAGGCCTACAGAAATGAAGACCTCATCGACATCACATTTGCCAATGGTGTTTATTCTCTTAGAGGTCCGAATGTTACTCTCATTGATTTTGAGAGTCCTAAGGTTGCTCCTTCAACATCAGTTGATGGGTCATGGATTTTTGAAAGAAAAGACCCTCGTTTTAACGATGCGATGACGTATTTGCATCTTGACCGCAGTATGCGCTACATAGAATCTCTTGGTTTCACAGGATCTAAGGCTGTATTTACGAAAGCTCTGGAAGTTGATGCCAATGGTGTTAACGGAGACGATAACTCTCACTACATTCCCTCATCTCGTCGACTGGCCTTTGGTAGCGGATGTGTTGATGATAATGAAGATGCAGAAGTTATTCTTCATGAACTTGGACATGCCATTCATTCTCACATCAATTCGAACTGGAGGGGTGGAGATACGGGTGCTATGGGAGAAGGTTTCGGAGACTATTGGGCAGCTTCATATAGCTACACTACAGAAGGCGGCAATGTTGGTAACACGGACTGGGCATTCAAGTGGGATGGACATAATGATTGCTGGCCAGGTCGTAAGCTAAATACTTACACACCATATTCAGCTTCTACTACGTATGTTGCCCATGGTGCAAATAATGCTCATGATGAGCTGTGGTCAACTCCGATTTTCCAGGCCTTTAAAGAACTATTTAACTCCGGGGTTTCTAGAGAAGATATCGATAAAATTATCCTCGAGGCCCACTTTGGTCTTGGTTCGGGAGTAAAAATTCCTGACATGGCAAAATCAATTGTGAGAACTGCGAAAGCACTTTTCCCGAACAAAGATTATGACCAGGTTTATGAGAGGCACTTTAAGAAAATGAAAATGCTTTAAAAAAAAGGGCCCGTAAGGGCCCTTTTTTTGTCTAATCTAATTTTTCTCTGATCGAATAAACAATCGAATTTAGATCCTGTAAAATGTCATGGCCATTTAAAGTTCCGAACTGCTTTAAGCGTTTGACCTGATGACGAGACCGGAATTCCATTTTTGCCCAGACATCTATTTCATTGGCAAAATCGATCCCTAATTTTTTACCTTTCAAGTACTTAACTTTTCTTGCGTCGACTTTTGCGTGCAACGTAGCTTTAGAATCATTTTTCATGATTATCCTTTTGAGAAAAGTGAATGAAACGGGGGGATGCTTAGATGTGAGATGACTATGACAGAGATCGGTATCAATAGCTAGTCTCTGGCCGCAAATAGGACCAGAGACTAGAAGATATTAAGCGTGAGAGTGCTTTTTGTTGTAGCTGATAGAAGAATAGAGGGCGAGTACAATAAATGCGGCCCCAATGAGCCCTGTAATGACTTCAGGGATGTGCTGGACTGTTCCCATAAACATAATCAAGGCCAGGGCAAAAATGGCGTAGAAGGCACCATGCTCAAGATAGCGGTACTCGGCCAGAGTTCCTTTCTCAACAAGCATAATGGTTAAGCTTCGGACAAACATCGCACCAACACCCAGACCGATCATAATCGTGAAGAGGTTATTGGTCACAGCAAAGGCCCCTACAACACCGTCAAACGAGAATGAAGCATCCAGAACTTCCAGGTAAAGGAACATCCCCATGCTGGCCTTATTGAGATCAATTTCTTTCCCACCTTCTTCAGGAGATTGAAGAAATGAACCAATTCCATCCACGGCCACGTAAGTCACTATTCCCCAGATGCCTGAAGTCAGGAAGCTCATTTTTTCATGATCTTGCTGATAAAGTGAAAAGATATAAATTGTAATTAAAGTCACGGCCAGCTCTACTGCCTGGGCCTTTCCAAGCGCACTAATGGGTCTCTCTATTATCCCAATCCAGTAAACTTCTTTCCCTTCTTCAAAGAAATACTTAAGCGCCACTAGCATGAGGAAAGCTCCACCATAAGCGGCAATACTCACATGGGCCGAAAGCATGATTTGGGCGTACTCATCAGGTTTAGTCGCTGCCAAAATCAGGGCATCGATAGGATTGATGTTTGCCATAACACCGACTAAGAGAAGGGGAAACACCAAGCGCATGCCGAAGACAGCAATCGCAATACCCCAGGTAAGAAAGCGGTGCTGCCAAAGAGGAGTCATTTTCTTTAATACGATGGCATTGACGACGGCATTATCAAAAGACAGAGAGATTTCTAAAACACTTAAAACTGTGGCCAGAAAGAGAGCAGAGAGTCCGCCCGCAACAGTGCCTGAGTAGTAGTGACCGATAAAAAATGCAGCAACTCCTCCCATAAGGGATAAAAGGATAGAACCTTTAAAGTACTTTAAAATGTTTTGCATGTAGTCTAACTCTTTGAATGGATAAAATCTTACCTTAGACAGTCTCATTCTAAAAATCAAGTAAAAGTGGTACGCTTCCAGACTATGCATATAAGAAACCTACATAAAGATCGTTACAATTTAACTGAACTCTCAGAAGTCTCACCCGAATTAAGGGAATTTATTTTTGTTAATCCCTATGGTGATGAGACGGTTGACTTTGCCAACCCTTTGGCGGTGAAAGCTCTGAACCGTGCCTTACTCAAAAAGTTCTACGGCATTAAGTGGTGGGATATCCCGGAAGCCTATTTGTGCCCACCCATTCCTGGCCGGGCAGATTATTTACATCATGTGGCCGACCTTCTGGGGAATAACCGTTATAAGCTCTCGGTTCTGGATGTTGGAGTTGGGGCCAACTGTGTATACCCCATTATAGGCCATGCAGAATATGAGTGGAACTTTGTTGGCTCAGACATCGATGAGGTGGCCCTGGAGTCGGCCAAAAAAATTATTGAAGCTAATGACCTCGGAAAGTTTGTTGAGCTCAGGCATCAGAAAGATCCAAAAAAGATTTTTCAAAGTATCATCAAGCCTACTGACCGATTTGATATTGTGATTTGTAATCCTCCTTTTCATTCTTCGGCCGAAGAGGCCCAGGCCGGATCACAAAGAAAACAAACGAATCTGGGTCTTAAAAAAGACGTCCTGAATTTTGGAGGTCAAAGTCATGAACTTTGGTGCCAGGGTGGGGAAGTGAGTTTTGTTTCCCAAATGATTGAAGAAAGCATTGGTTATAAAAATCAGGTCGGGTGGTTTACCACTCTCATTGCTAAAAAAGAGCACCTCCCGGCATTAAAGGCCCGCCTGGATAAAATGGGCGTATCAAAAACTAAAATCGTTGAGATGAAGCAGGGACAAAAAATCAGCCGTATCCTGGCCTGGACTTATTTTAAAGGAAGCCATTAGTGAATCTTCAGAATCTTAACCTTGAGATAGAAAAAATTGTCCACGACAGGGACTGGGATCAATTTCACTCCATAAAAAATTTAAGCATGGCCCTAAATGTTGAGTGCTCTGAGCTTCTTGAGATCTTTCAATGGATGACAGAGAAGGACTCCAATGAAATTAAAGCAGATCCTGCCTTAAAGTTAAAAGTGGAAGATGAGGTGGCAGACATATTTGTTTATTTAATGAGGATTGTCTCAAAAGCGGATATTGATCTTGAAGCAGCTGTTCTGAGCAAACTGAAAAAAAATGCAGAAAAATATCCCGTAGATAAGTCCCGAGGGAATTCAAAGAAATATACAGATCTTTAAAATAAAAAGCCACCTTCGCAGGTGGCTTTTTAGTCATTACTTCTTCTTTTTCTTAACAACTTTCTTGGCCGCAGTCTTTTTAGCAGGGGCCTTCTTAGCAGCTACTTTTTTTGCAGCTTTCTTCGGGGCCACTTTTTTTGCCGGGGCTTTTTTCACAGCTTTTTTTGGAGCTGCTTTCTTAGTTACTTTTTTCGCAGCTTTTTTTGCCACTTTTTTTGGAGCGAGTTTTTTAGCAGCTTTAGAAACCTGCTTCTTAATGGCTTTTTTCACTGTCTGGGCCGGTGAATCTCCAAGCTTTTGGTATTCAACTAAAAGCATATGGTAGAAATCCCAAGAGTCTTCAGGCTTCAGAGTTTTCAGTTCTTCACTGAATTTCTGCCAGAGTTCAAGGCTTTTGCCTTTGAATTGAGCAACGAGGTAGACGCATCTTTGAATAAGATTTGCCTTGTGGTGGTCGGCTACTTCTGTAGGAAAAGTCATGATATCCCCTTAGTGGAAAAATTATTACATTTACGTTACTTCATAAACTAAGGAGGAGTCTAGAACTCAATGGAGATCCTCCCCGCACAATTCTAACTGGTCAAAATACTCCTCAAGGCCATTGTTGATTTGAGGTTTCTCAATCCATATCTCATGGGAGCGGATTTGTTTTTTAAAGATAAAAAAATAAAGCCCTGCAAAAAGAATCCCAAAACCGAAGCCGAGACCATGGGCCAGATAGCTGACATTCTTTTGGAAAACTTCAGGAAAAAAGAGAATCAGGGAGACTCCTGTAGCAATCATAAGTCTTCGGTAGAGACTCATTTTCCTCTCGATGCTCACGAACATAGTCATCCAGAAAGCGGCCATGAAGTAAATCACGCCAGAGACGCCAACCAGAGTGATTTGGGGATCATATACCTTAAGAGCGATGAGGTTAATTGCGCCACCAATGACAAAGCTCATGACCGGAAAGACCCAGAACCCGAAGTAGTGGTTAAGGAGGATAGAAAAAGCGGTAAAAAAGATGGTGTTACTTCCTAGGTGGGAGAAGTCTCCATGCATGAGAGGTGTGGTAAAGGCCCGCCAGTACTCTCCAAGTTCAAAGACCTGATGACCGCTTGCAGTGAAATTGGCGTTATCCCAGATGAACAGGATCACCATGAGGAGGTAGCAGCTCAGTCCCATCAGAACGCTCTGTGGGCCGGGTTTGCTGGAAAGTAGGGTCTTTGTAAGCTGCATTTGCATAAGTTTACCTCTGGGTCTTTTCACAAGATGGGCGCAGGTTCTAAATAGTCAATCCTCTCTTCAGATTCCAGTTGGTTAGAGTTAAGCATTTTCAAATCATTTCATTTGAAAGGATAATAGGATCACTCATTTACCATTGGATACTTAATGCCTAAATTGCTCCGTAGTCTCTCATTTCAGATTATTATTGCTCTCATCCTGGGTGCGATTGTTGGGAAAGTTTTTGGAACCAGTTTGAGTGGACTAGGTGAGATTGGAAAAGTTGTTATTACCCTCATTAAGGCCGCCGCAACACCTTTGTTATTTTTTGTTATTTTAAGTTCTATCATGACTTCAGAAATCTCCGGAAAACTTGGAGCCCGTCTTATTGCGATTACAAGTTTTAATTCCCTTTGCGCTCTGGTTATCGGTATTGGTCTTTCACTATACTTCAGGGCCGGTGAGAGCCTCTCAGATATTCACAGCACGATGACGACCCCAGAGCAACTTGCCAAATACGCCAATCAGAGAATTGATTTTGTCGAAAGCATCAAGGCCTATTTCCCGGAAAGTTTTGTTAAGCCCTTCGTCGATAACTCGGTTATAAGTCTCATCTTTATTGCTTTGATTCTAGGATTTGCTCTGAGAAAGGTCCGGACTTTGGCAAGTCCCGAGGAAAAAGATCTGATTGAGAAGGTGGTGAACTTTTTAACCATTATAACTAAAATTTTTGAAGTGGCCTTAACCTGGCTTGTGCATTTAGTGCCCCTGGCAGTTTTCGGTGTGGTGGCAAAAACGGTGGGTGAGTTTGGGTTCGAGCCCATTAAGGGTCTGGCCCAGTACATGGGAATAGGCCTTCTTGGTCTTTTTCTGCATGTATTTATCGTCTATCAGGGCTGGCTAGTTTATAAGGGTATTTCCCTGAAACATTTCTGGAAAACTTGTCGCTCAACTCTGGTGTATGCCTGGGGAGTTAATTCAAGCCTGGCCACCTTACCACTGACGTTAAAAACTTTAGATGAGTTAAAAGTTTCAAAAAAAGCTTCAACACTTGGGGCCTGTGTTGGTACCAACCTCAACAATGATGGAATACTTCTTTATGAGGGTATGGCCGTTTTCTTTGTTGCTCAGGCGGCCGGAGTGCAAATGGATCTTGCGACGCAAATCATGGCCGCTTTGATCTGTGTGATGGGCACCATCGGCATCGCAGGAATTCCTGAGGCCGGATTTATCACTCTCTCGTTAGTTCTCACAACCGTAGGTCTTCCCACCGAGATTCTTCCCATGCTTCTTACGGTTGACTGGGTTATGGGACGGGGACGATCAGTCGTCAATGTCCTGGGAGATATGACGGTATCTATTGCTTTAGACGAACAACAAAACAGGATCAAAAATGCTTAACATTATTTTTATTGGTTTATTAATTTCTTCTTCTTTTGGAGCAACTTTAAGTGTTGTATCAAGGCCCTATAATTTTCTGGATGCTCCGGAATATCAGGCCATTCTTTCTCAGCTTAAACTTCAAGGGGAGTTTTCAAATAAAACTCCGGTGGATGAGTCCAAACCTGAACCCAAAAAAATGAGTAGGGGTGAGCAGATTGTGGCAGAGGCCAAGGCCCGCAACAAGGCTTTTATTGCAGCTCAAAACAAGGCCGAATCAAATGACAGTTCAATCTCTGAGCTGGATAAACTTAAACTTGAAGATCAAAAAACACGAGACGGCTGGAAGAGAGAAGTTCTTGAGACCAGAAAACAGTGGCAGCGTGAGCAGGATATTTTCCTTGGACGAATCAAGGTTTACCAGGAAAACACCTTTGATATTCCTGCCCCTAAAGTTGTTATCGTTGAGAAAAAAATAATTCCAAACCTTCCTGAAGTGCATATTGTAAATGGGGCCTTTAATATTCCCGTTCGTGATCAGTTTGCCCGTCCTACTTGTTCTGCTTTTGCCGGGATTCGGGCACTGGAGATCATTCTGTCTCAGAATGAAATGGGCCGTGATCTTTCCGAGCAGTACTTCTATTGGGCCAGCAAGCCCGAATGCCAGAGCTCTCCTTGTGATAAAAAAGGCTCATGGGTAAATACTGCTTATAAATTCTCTCAGTCCCGGCCCCGGATTGATATCCCGATCGAAGCAGATTGTGCTTATGAAACAGGTTCGGTTGATAGAAATGAGACTCAGATCCCTCTTTCTAGTAAGTGCCATGTTGGTGCCGTGAAAGTTGAAGCATTTCAAGAAGTAAAAACCCTGGCCGACACCATCGAGCAGCTCAAGAAAAATACTCCGGTTATTATGGCCGCGAAACTCTCTGAGAACTTTTATAAAAACTCTGGTTTAGTGACTCTTGCCGACTCCACAAAATCTCAGGGACTCAGCATGGATGGCCATGCTCTGGGACATGCTTTTCTCGGAGTAGGAGTGATGGAGCTTCCTGAGAAAATGAAGGCCACGGAAGGACGTTTCTGTATCGTCGTTGCAAATAGTTGGGGCAAAGGCTGGGGAGCGGGTGGGTATTCGTGCTTAACTGAGAAGTGGTTAGTGAAATTCAGGCAACCAGCTTCCTTTGTGTCTGTGACAAAAATTTCTATATGAGTGATTTTCACCTTCCGACATTCAAAACTAAGCGTCTGACTCTCAGGCATTATACTGAGGATGATTTTAGTCTTCAAAGAGAATTAGATTCAGATCCGGATGTGATGAAATACGTTGGACTTGGAAAAGTACGCTCCGAAGACGAAAGCCGAAAAATCATGAATAGGATTTTCGCAGACTATGAAGTCTTTGATATAGGTCTCTATATTGTTGAGGATTCTTTAACCAAAGAAAAATTAGGTCGTGCCGGACTCATACCCTGGAGTATTGAGGGAGAGTTTTATTGGGAAGTTGGCTACACCTTTAAGAAATCCGCATGGGGCAAGGGCCATGCAACGGAAGCTGCTACCTATCTCATGAATTGGGGTCTAGAAAATTTAAATACAGACTACCTCATATGTTTAATTCATCCAGAAAATCTTGACTCTATCCATGTTGCATCCAAAATAGGCATGAACTTTTGGAAGGAAATCACTTTTGATGGTATGGAGCGAAGTGTTTATCGAACTCTTTAATCAAAATCAGACTCAGATTCAGGCCGTCATGGTGGTCATAAAAAAAGATGAGCGTTTTTTATTAGGTAAAAGAAGCGAGTGGAAGGCCAGTGCCCCAGGGTACTGGTGCCCCATATCAGGCAGAATTGAATCTGGAGAAACTGAAGCAGAAGCCGTTGTTCGTGAGGTGTGGGAAGAAGTGGGCCTTAAAGTTCGGGCCGTCAAAAAACTAACGGAAATGAATGCTAGGGACGCTTCTGTGCGACTTCACTGGTGGTTAGGTGAGATCCTCGAAGGTGAAGCTTATCTAAAGAATAATGAGCACTCTGAAATAGGCTGGTTTACTCGGGAAGAATTAAAAAGTCTCACTCCGTCATTCCATGAAGATCTGGCAATCCTGCAAGCTTTGAAGTAGATTCTCCTCATCGTTTTCACTCTCAAAAGGACTTTTTCATGATTTATGAAATGACTATCCCGCAATTTACAAAAATGCTTCATAACTTCAACAAGTTTCTGGATAAGGCACAGGTCAACGCTACGGAAAGAAAATTTGAAATGGATGTTCTTCTTAATGCTCGTCTGGCGCCAGATCAGTTCAATTTTATTCGTCAGGTGCAGCTAGCTTCTGATACTGCTAAGTACTTTGCTTCCCGCTTAACTGGCAAAGAAGCTCCTGCATGGGAAGATAATGAAAAAACTTTCGAAGAAGTTAAAACCAGAATTCAGAAAACAATCAACTACCTTGAAACTTTCAAGCCTGAAGATTTTAAAGGTTCTGAAACTAAACACATTACAACTCCACGTTGGGAAGGCAAGTACTTAACTGGTCTTGAGTACACAAATGAGCACGCGATCCCGAATCTCTATTTTCATATCATGACGGCTTACTCAATTCTTCGTCACAATGGCGTACCGGTTGGGAAAAAAGATTACCTGGGTGAGATGCCTTACAAAAAATAAGGAAGATTTGTGAAAGAAGTCGCTCTAGAGGGAAGACCTCATATTGATTTATGCGATCTACTTAAAGTTGCTGGTATGGTTGAAAACGGTGCTGTTGGAAAACACACTGTTGCTGAAGGCAAAGTAAAAGTTGATGGTGCAGTTGAACTCAGAAAGCGCTGTAAGATCCGTGAGGGTCAGACTGTTGAGTTTCAAGGAAAAAAGGTTAAAGTCATCGCATGAACAGAACTGTTCATGAGGCAGACGCTATCAAATGGCTTGAGTCCTCGCCCGTGCAACCGGACACCTCCTTTGTGGCTTCAATGCCTGATATTTCAGAATTCCCCGGATATTCACTTCAAGACTGGAAAGAGTGGTTCGTGAAAACGGCCACTCTCATCCTTGCCCGCACACCCGATAACGGTGTCACCATTTTTTATCAGTCCGATATCAAACATGAAGGAACTTGGGTGGATAAGGGTTACCTTTGCCAGAAAGCGGCTGAGTCTTTGGGGCATGAACTTCTCTGGCACAAGATCGTTTGCCGCTCTCCCGCTGGAATTGCGACCTTTGGTCGCCCTTCTTACTCTCATATTCTCTGCTTCTCAAAATCTCTTCGTGCCGAGGTCTCAAAATCTACACCTGATGTTATACCAGATCTGGGTGAGAAAACCTGGCAGCGGGGCATGGGTCTTGAAGCGTGTCTGATGATTGCAAGATTTATCAAAGAACAAACATCCAGTTCCACAGTTATTAATCCTTTTTGCGGTGAAGGCAGTATGCTTGCTGCAGCGAATGCCTTAGACTTAAATGCAATAGGCATTGAGAAAAGTCCTAAGCGTGCTGAGAAGGCACGTCTTCTGACTTTAGTGAAAGATAAAAAGAACTGGGGCTTCAATAATGAATCAACCGAACAATGAACTTCAACTTCTGGCGACGACTCAGATGCCCTTTGGTAAACATAAGGGTGTTCTGCTCATTGATCTGCCAGAAAGTTACGTGGTTTGGTTTCATACCCAGGGCCTTCCTGAAGGAAAACTAGGTGAACTTCTGGGTCTGGTCTATGAGTTAAAGCTCAACGGGCTTGAGCACCTCGTAAATCCCCTTAGGACGAACTCATGAGAAATATCGAGCTTCACCAGATACTCAAAGAAACTTTTGGATACCAGTCATTTCGCCTTGAGCAGTCTAATATTATAAATTCTGTTTTAGATGGACACGACACTCTGGCAATTATGCCTACCGGTGGTGGTAAGTCTCTGTGTTATCAAATTCCTGCCCTTTATCAGGATGGGGTCACATTGGTGATCTCGCCTTTGATCTCTCTGATGCATGATCAGGTGATGAATCTTAAAGAGCATGGGGTAGAAGCGGTCTTTTTAAATTCGAGTTTAAGTTACGCCGATTCTGATAAAGCGAAGAAGAAAATCCTTAAAGGGAATATAAAGCTTATCTACGTTTCACCTGAAGGTATCCTCTCAGGGCATCTGGGAGATTTTTTTTCGCAGGTGAAAATCTCACTCATTGCGATCGATGAGGCCCACTGCGTTTCACAGTGGGGCCATGAGTTTAGAAAAGACTACACCAGATTGGGTGAACTTAAAGACAAGTTTCCCAATGTTCCAGTTATTGCACTGACTGCCACTGCGGATGCTAAAACCCGGTTAGATATTGCTGAACAGTTAAGGATGAAAAATCCGAAAACCTTTGTCTCTTCTTTTGATCGACCCAATATTAAGTATCTTATTACAGAGCGCGCCGATGAACTTAAGCAGCTCGATGAATTCATCAAGACCTATCATAAAATGGATACAGGTATTGTCTACTGCCTCTCTCGTGACAAGGTAGAGAAGGTGGCCAAGGCCCTCACAAAAATGGGCTATCCTGCCGTTGCCTATCACGCAGGACTCACACAAGAAGTGCGCTCAAAAAACCAAAGTCTTTTTAACACTGAAGAGCGAATCATAGTGGTGGCCACCATCGCTTTTGGAATGGGGATTGACCGGCCTGATGTGAGATTTGTGGCCCATTTGGATTTACCAAAAAGTATTGAGAGCTATTACCAGGAAACCGGTCGAGCGGGACGAGATGGAAAGCCATCCACTGCATGGATGGTTTATGGACTCCAGGATGTGGTGAAGCTCTCACATATGCTTGAGACCACTGAAGCTGAAGAAAGTTATAAGAAAGTTGCCCGGCATAAGCTTGATTGTATGCTCGCTCTCTGTGAAGCGGCCGCTTGCCGAAGAACTTACCTTTTGGGCTATTTTGGTGAAACCGGAAATGAGCGCTGTGATTACTGTGACACATGTATGGAGCCTCCTGTTTTGTGGGATGCCACTATCGATGCTCAAAAAATTCTCTCAACTATCTATAGAACTCAGCAAACCTATGGTGCGGGCCACATTATCGAAGTTATCCGGGGGAGTCAGAACTCGAAAGTTTTGGAGCGGCAGCACGATAAACTTTCAGTGTATGGTATCGGAAAAGATAAACCTAAAGAGCATTGGAACGGAATTTTACGACAGCTATTGAATTTGAATTTTATTAGTATAAAAAACTGGGAATACCGTAACCTTGCTCTGACCAGTAAGTGCTTAAAACTTCTTTCTGGCGAGATGAAACTTGAACTCAGAAAACAAGAATTCGCGGTTGGAAAGAGTGACAAGTTCACCAAAAAAGTTTCTAAAACCAAAGAGGCTTCACACGGCAATGATGAGCTTTTTAATGCCTTGAGGTCCCTTCGAAACAGAATTGCCAAAGATAAAAAACTTCCTTCTTATATCGTTTTCAACGACAAGTCTCTTCATGATATGTGCCAGATTATGCCTCGGGATGCATCTGAGTTTTTGATGGTCCACGGGGTGGGGCAGAGTAAGTTAGAGAGTTATGGGGATGAGTTTCTGGAATTGATAAGCGAGCACGCCTAAAATCCATTGTCTTTAGATTTTCGATCTAACCACTCCTGTTTATCAATCTTATAAACAAACGATCGGTGGTCCGGGCCTTTGAAGAGCTCGGTCTTTTTTGCCTGAAGTTTTTCTACCGCCTTTTGAGAGCGGAAATTATTTTCTGAAACATAGAGTGTAACGGTGTTAAGAAATTTAAAAGCATGAACAATCATGAGTTGTTTAAGTTCAGAATTGGTACCTCTCCCCCAATGTTCTCGGATAAGAAAGGTGTAACCAATTTCAACATCACTTTTTTCCGGATCAAGTCGAGCATAGCGACTGCTGCCGATAACATGGCCACTAGGTTTATTGATAATCACAAATGCCATTTCAGATTTTAAACCGCGGTCAAAATACTTTTGAAATCCTTCTTTAGTGTAGCGTGAAGGATCGAAGTGCTGCTCCCAGATTTGGGGATCTGAAGCTGCTGCAAAGAGTGGATCAAAGTCATTTTGGGAAAGAGGTCTAAGGAGTAGGGTTGGCCCTTCGAGGATTTGTTGCAACTCTTGTTTGAGGGATCTCACTTACACTTTTCCTGCAAGGTAGTCGGCCTCAACTTTTTTCATGGCCACAGCAACTTCAAGGCAAAGTCTTTCAATCTCTTCCGGAGAATTGTTAACGGGGACTGGTAGTGGCTCTCCGTAGATGACTGTGAGTTTTGCGAAAGGTTTGGCAACTTGGAACTTGTCCCAGGAATTAAACTCCCAGCATGAAGAGGTGAGACTGATCATGGGAAGGATAGGAACTCCGGCCTGATAAGCTATGACTGGGGTGCCGATTTTCACCACATGTCTAGGACCCTTAGGTCCATCCATGGTGATCCCCACAGAGATTCCTTCTTTGAGTTTGGAGACAAATGAAGCAATCGCTTCCTTGCCACCTTTATCTTTATTTTTTTTCCGAGAAGACCCTCTCACTACATAGTAGCCCATTTTTTTAGAGATATACGCGGCGTAGTCTCCGTCTTTACTTCTAGAGGCCAAAACGGCGAAGGGTTCAGTAAAAGCGTGAGTTAAAAGCCCTGTGAGAACTTGTCCGTGCCAGCAGGCAAAAATAAAGGATCCGTGAGGAGTCATGCTCCGGGCCTTTTCACGGTTTGGAACTCCCAAAAACTCAATTTTGTAAGTTGCATAAAGCATTCTTAATAAGATCCAGAATATTCTTTGAAGCAGATAGTGAATCATACTGAAAATGCCTTAAATCGGTTCATTCCACCGCATGGATAAGTTCTTACTCGAAGCTGCTCACAAAAAATTTTATTATTTGTTTTAAATGCCACTTGTTTGCCGGCATAGGCCTTTACATTTGTTTTAGAAACAAGCTCAACCCATTGACCGTTAGATAGGGCTTCCACACTAACTTCCAGAGGATTGTTATTCACAAAATAGGTGAAATCTAATTCTACCCTGTGAACTGCTGCTTTTTTAGCGACAGCAATAGTGACTTCTTCAAAGTGCCCCGGTTTGCGGCTTCGTGCCGATTCAAGACCATCGAACATATTGATGGGAGAAAAGGGAGAAATGACCAGGACCGCAGGACTGTAGTGCTCGTCAGTAGCCGCGAGGATTTTTGCCCCAAGAGAAACACTGGCATTGTTAAATTCGCTACCCGTTTTAATAGTCTCCCATTTCTTTTTGAGTTCGGCCGCATCGGGATCGTATTTAATAAAAAGTGGCTTCTGAGTTTGAGGAACTTGCTCAGTATAAGGAATATTCTTAGCTGTCTCTCGAGGAGAAAAAGTTTTCTCTTCTTCCGGTGGAAGTTCTGAATAAAGGCCCAGACGAGTGAATCCTCCATCCGGGTACATACTGATGCGGACTTTACTAAAAGCGGCCGTGGCAGCAGGTAGTTTGATTCTCATCTCACTATGGCCCGCAAGATCAGTGCGAGGAAGGATTTCACTCCATTCTTCTGATCCAGAACTTTGACCTTCTACTTTCACCGAAGGTGAATAGTTCCCAGTATGGTACTTAGTCGATAGAAGAACGTACTTAACAGTGGCAGTAGCTTTAAGCTCAACCACCATATGGTCAACACCACTTAGATTATGCCTTACTGTTTCCCAGCTATCCATGACCTTGCCTTGAGCACCGAAGAGTTCCGGATCAAATTTGGGAAGATGATCACTGAAGAGGTTTTCCGCACGGGCAAAAAGCTCATTAGAAACTTCCAACACCGAAGCCCCAGTCAGGATGTTATATTTTGCCAGAGGATCTATTGGACCTTTATCAATAATGGCTTCAGGTCTGGTGCGCTCAAAAGCGTCAAAGACCAGGTTCTTGTAACCCATGTTCACGATCTCTTCCTGCGGAATATTATCTGCTGTGAAGTTCTCTTTGAACTTTTTAGGATCAACGCCCTGGATTTTTAATTCTTTTAAAACCAGCTGGGCGACTTCAGCATTAAAAAGTACTCCGTTAAAATCAGCATTACAAAGAGTCC
>DLGL01000009.1:49527-55243 GCA_002482685.1 Bacteriovoracaceae bacterium UBA7695
ATCACTAATCCTTTGCCTTTATCAGGGCCTGCAAAGCAGTAGAGGTAAAGACAGCGGAAGCCGTCATTAGCACCCTGGTGAACAGCAAAGCGGTTAAGACCTGCTTCAGCAATGAAAACTCCCTGGCCCATTTTGCAGCCCATGAACTTCATGCAACCTTTATCTGAACCAAAAAGCATCTGAACGGCGGTGTCGTGAGAGAGACCACTTGAACCCTCAAGATGGTTAAAAGCATTTTCCAAGTGAGTAAGGAATTTTGCCATAGAGCTGGCGTTCCCCATAGATCCCGCCGCGAAGGCCGGAAACATTTTGCGGGTGCCTTCAACTTCAGCACCCTGATCATTATATCCATGAGCGTAATCAACACCTGGAAGTGTCTCTTGCTTGAAGCTAAATTCTTTCATACCGAGCTTATCTAGAAAGGGGCGAGTGAGATCAAAGATAGATTTTTTCTCCAAGGCTTCAATCAAATGCTCCAGCACTAAAAATCCTCCGCCCGAATACTGAAATTTTTCTCCCGGAGGATTGATAACTTTAACTGGGTCATATCCGTAATCTGTGTTGCCACTTAAAAAGTTACGAATGGCAGGCATCTTTCGATTGGCCGGAACTCCGTTTACGTAATGCATATTGAGAGCGCAGTGACTCATCAGATGAGCTAAGGTCACCTTATCATCATTCAGACGAAAGTCACTACCAGCTTCCGTGAGAAGCTTATCAACACTTGTTGAGAGTGGAATGTTTTTGTCCTGAAAGTATTCAAGAGCAAAGGCACTACCAACAGTTTTACTTAAAGAGGCCATCTCAAACCAGGTCTTGGTCGTAGCAGTTCCCAAGGCCAGGTCCTGCTGATGGTGTTGTCCATTGATAATTGTGACCTGAGCAGCTTTCACCTGATGCTTGAGAAGCGCTTTTTGGAGTTGGTCAGAGAGAGTATTTAGCGGATGGGCCAGCATGCGTTTGTGAGTAATTTCCCAGAGAGCATTGCGAGCATGATCTAGTTCCTGAGCTTCCGTATTCTGGCTTCTCTCTTTGAGGGCCTTAAGAAGATCACTGCCAGATTTATTTTTAGCAGAAATCAAAAATTTCACACCAAATTTGTCCAAATACGATTTGCCCAAGGTGAGTAGTTCAGATTTGACCTTATCATCTTCTGAGAAAACCTTTGCTTGCTCAGAGGAAGCCATCTTATCTAAAGTCTTTTTCCCTTCACCGATATCTCCGTGAAATGAAGCGGCTTCTATGATGCCATTTTTATCAAAGGAGAGAATGCTTTGTTTGATTAAAGAAAAATCAGCTGTGGTGTGATGACTCATTTCTTTAGCAAAAGAAAAATTGCCACACATTTCAAAGAAGTAATTAAATCTTTCTACATGAGAATCAATCTTAAATTTCGCTGAATCCATTTTTACGATCTCTTTCCACGGATCCTGAGCTTCGCGAATAGAGTCAATAGTGAACGGCAACAGAAGCTGAGTTGCAAACTCCACCGGCTCTTTATCCGTCATGAGTTTAACCATGAGATTAAAGGCTACCGGGTACCACTTATCAGTTCGCTCATCCCATTTAACTTGAACGATTTTTTGCTCGTTGGATTTATCCTTGCGGATAAAATGCAATTCTTCGTGAGCAATTTTGAGAAATTCTTCAACACTAAAGCGGTTATGATAAATCTCGTGCCAGACTTCCCAGCGGGATCTCTCGGCCGTGGCCAGATCATCCATCACTCGGGCCGCCACTCCATTTATATGAGTAGGGAGGGCGACACACCCATTTCCTGAAAGCCAGTCTGTGAGATACTGAAGGGATTGGAAAACGTTATAGCGGATTTCATCCGGGTGATTATTAGCGATGAAATCTGATTCTTTAATATCGGCCACAATCAGTGAGCGAGCGTACATGGGATCATTTTTATCCAGACCAATAATGTCCGGGCCGTGGATGAATTCTAAAATCTCTTTGTGATATTTGGAGTCAAGCAGGGAAGTCACTAGAGTATCAAGTTTTGTTGAGTCACCTTTCTTATGAAACTCCCATGCCTCAACAAAGGCCAGACCCAGACGAACAAAATCCGGGTGGGCCACCCAAAAACCATTGAGGTCACGTTTAAATTGAGTCACCAGATCGCGGATATAGCCCTTGATCGTCACCTGAAATGAAGGCGAGAAAAGATCATTTGTTACCGGAAGAATGCCGTACATCCCACCGACTTTAATCCCCCCACGAGAACCCACCACGTCAGCGAGAAGATCATGAGAGGCCTTAATGTATTTGATGACGATGTTGGGATCAGCTTTAACCGGAATGCGGTAGTTGCTATCCTCTTTAAAAAGTCTGGCGGTGGAAGCAAGGTAATCATGCCAACCCAGAGAGGCTCCCACAAAGTACGGGTGAAGTTCATCGATGATTTCATTGGTTCTAAATACCGCACGAGGGTTTTCAAGAACAATCATCAGCCGAATCGTCCCGATCTTATATTCAGGATGAAGTTTCTGGATCATTTTCTCAGCGGTCTCCATCATCAGACGAATATAGCGGGCCTCTTCTTCATTCTCAAGTTTTGGAACATAGAACACCATGGCCTTAGGATTGTGCCAGTTCTGGAATACATGAAGAGCAAAATCATAAAGGTGAAGGGGAATGGGATTGTTTTTATAAAACAAAAAGAAACTCGGGAGTGCGAGTCCAGGGAAGCGCTTAATCGGAAGAGATCTTTTATCTTGGGCCAGATCATACTTCTTGCCAGTGACTTCATCTGTGAGAGTAAGCGTTCCATCCAGACATTTCGTCAGGTTTTCACCCGCAGAAATTAAATCTGAGCGTAAAGGAGTTTTAGAATCCTCGTCATCAGCTCCCCACTTAGGAAGAGACTTATGTGTTTTGAGGAGTTCTTCAACAATCGCCGGTTCATCTTTAAGCTTGCGATGATAAGCATTCATGGCATTGATAGAAAGCTTGGCATTATCCGGAGGTCCAAATAAGGTCACGTGGTGCCCCTGAAGATAGTCAGGGATCTCAGCGATCTTTTTGCCATTAGACTTAAAGTAATCGGCAATCTTTGGGCCGATGACAATTCGTCCTTCGCCATCTTCGAGACCAAAAACAGTTTTGTAATTCGGGCTTAAAAAATCCCTTTTCCATTCCTGATTGAAGGTCGCCACAGCCTTAGTTCTCTCATCGATGAACTTTCTATCTTTCATTCGGCGATTCAGAACGGTATTGAGTTCAGACTCCAAGGTGACATACAAATCAGTCAAAAACTGCAAAGATTCCTTGTTTTCAAGTCCGCCACCAGATCCCACTTGCATCAGACCTTCAACCTCTTTGACAGGAGTCGCGATCTTTAACAGCGAGTCTTTGATGGCAGGGGACAAAAAATCATCGTAATAGGGGATTGTAGATTTCATGAAACTTAGCTTCCTCGGTATGTCGAGTATCCATAAGGGTTAAGTAACATCGGCACATGATATTTGCGGTCGATGTTTTGGATATTAAAAATAATGGGAGTATTCATAAAGAAGTGCTCTTCGGTTTTATAATACTCTTCAATTTTGAAAGTCAGGCGGTAAATTCCTTTCTCTTTGGGGCAGTTAAAAACAATTCTACCATCGGTATTAGTTTTATCCGTCCCGATTTCTTTCCAGCTTGAACCTTGCTGCTGCTCAAGCACCACAGTCACGTCTGCAGCGGGGGCACCTTTCGTGGTATCAAGAATATGTGTACTGATCATGGTCAGCTCCTTATTGTTTGAAAGTGAATTTAAGCGGACTCATGTCCGTGGCAGTCACGGTGATCTCTTGAGTCTGAGTTCCGAAGACCTCATGCCAGGCCTCAATCGTGTAAGTTCCTTCTGGTAAATTTTTAAGTGAGAACTCACCTTTCTCATTTGTAACTGAGAAGAATGGATGCTCCATGACGGCCACATAGGCCCCCATCCAAGGGTGAACGCTACACTTGGCCTGAAGAAAGACTTCCGGCTTAGTGAAAATTTTTGTTTCACGCTGATCTTTGCGAGGCATGGCCATATTGAATTTTTGATTCTGAGTTGTAACAGAACGTACGTTATGGAAAACAGCATCTGAGTTAATGAAAGTTACCTTCTGTCCAACTCGCGCCGCCGTCACACGTGGTGTGTACATACATCCGCGCTGATCAAGGGCCACTTCTTCTGTTGGAACATCTGTGAACGTTTTTCCTTCAAGACCTTTAGTCACACGAACTAAAACGTTTTGTAGTTTTCCATCTTTCAGCAGAACTTCATTTGAATAGGCTTCTTTGCCACCTTGAGAGCAGCCCGCGGGAAGATTTAGTTTCTTTGTCACTGGAGGAGTGCCTTCAAATACGGCCACACCTGAAACGGTCACTTCTTTTCCAGATGCAACTGGAGTCGGCGTTACTGTGATATCAACTTCTGGAGCAGGTTCAGTAGCTTTAGGCGCTTCATGAGAATGCGAATCAACTAATGGAGCAGCATCAACATTTTCAGAAGGCTCGCGAGAAAACACAATCACTCCCACAATCAGTGCGATACCAATAATCGCTGCCGTCATAGAACGCTTAGGATTGCTCAAACGAACCACAAAGTACTCACGGATAGCAGCTCCACCAGCACTAATCAAAAGCAGAATTAACCAATTCATCTCATGGCCATAGGTCTGAGGAAAGTGGTTACTGAGCATAATAAAAATCACCGGCAGGGTGAAATAAGTATTATGAGTAGAGCGGTTTTTAGCATTTTTTCCCCAGTCCTGATTAACCGGTTCACCTTTGCGAGACGCCTCAACCATTTTAATCTGACGAGGAATAATTCGCATGAACACGTTGGCCGTCATCCAGGTACCGAGCATACCCCCAATATGAATATAGGCAGCTCGACCAGATAGAGTGTGACAAAGAAGATAGGCCATTCCCACAAACCAAGAGAGAGTGAGGATGTGGCCGATGATAGGTTTTGTTTTTGTAAATTCTCTTTCCCAAACAAAGTCGTAGAAAAACCATGAACCAAAAATTGAGAATAATGAAAGAGCGAGGGCCTTGCCAAAAGTAATATCTGAAATCATGGAGTCCAGAAGCATGGTCCCGTCACCTGTATAGTAGATGAGGCAGACAAGTATGAATCCACTCATCCATGTCCAATACGATTCCCACTTAAACCAGTGCAAATGATCCGGAACTTTGGTGGGACCCATGAGAAGTTTTTCAACGTGATAGAATCCACCACCATGAACCATCCACAAATCACCGACATGACCAGGGCGAGTTGATTTTTCATTAAATTCAAAACTGCGGTCAAGCCACATAAAGAAAATCGAAGTTCCGATCCAGGTGACGGCAACCGTTATATGGAGCCATCTAACGAGTAGTAAAATCCAATCAAAAATGTCCTGGTTCATAGTTATAAGGCTCCTGATCAAAAAGTGGTTTATTTAATCACTTTAAGCAGGGAAAACCAACGTAAAAACAAGTGTTTGCTAAATGCGGCAGTCGTAAAATCAGTGTCTTGGAGGTGAGAGACTAGGCTTATTGTAAGGGTGAATTTTGAGGAGACCCAGATAGGAGGCCAAAAGACAGAGCATATATCCAGGATCAACCTCATTCTTTCGAAATGAAAATTTGGCACTTTTTGGATGCTGATGGTGATTATTCTGAAAACCTTCTCCAAATACCAACCAGGCCACTAAATGATTATTCGTTGAATTATCAGGAGTGTCGAAGT
>DLGL01000095.1 GCA_002482685.1 Bacteriovoracaceae bacterium UBA7695
ATGAATCCGCGATTCTTCTCTATTTTGTATTTCTTTTACCAGAGGGAGAGTGGGGCCTGGATCTTCATTACTGACTTCAGCATCAGTTGTCGTCGTCGTTGTTTGTGCAAATGCACTAGTTGAAACCAATAGGACCACCATCAAAATTTTAAGCATGTTCGTTTCTCCTTCAAGAAATAAGACTCGTCATAGAACGTAGAGCAAACGCTATGCCGAAAACTTTCCTAGGAGAATAATTTTAAAGTAGTTGGACTTTGAGTCATAACACCCCAAATAAAACTTTTATGGAGAATTAGCCTCATGAAGAGAAAAAAAGTGGTCCTACAGATTTTTAAGTTTTGATGTCCGGTAGCTAACAAATCCTAAAACCAAAATCGCCCCGAAAGCAGTGCCTATTGAAGTGAGGTGCATTGACATAAATGATGAGTACTGAGGAACCATTACTAAACCCAGGCCATGAAGTGCCAACATAAAAAGAAGAGTTCCAATGATGATTGAACGGTATTGAGGGCGGGCCTCAGGCATAATTTTCATCAATGAAGGTCTCAGAGGCTTATGAACCTCTCCCAACTTCTCGGCTTCCAAAATCTGCTCAAGGACAACATTGTTGTAGTTAAGGTTGTTTGAATTTTGATCGAGATTGTTCATGTGAGTTCCTCTCCGCAAGGGTAATGCTTATAAATTACCAGAATGAGGCCATTATGTCGGGGAAGATGAAATATTAACCAGTGCTGTCCATATTTTCTACACCTCTATAAAATTCTGGGGGCTTAGAGGGGTTATCCTCTGGGAAGAAAAGACAACTGCGAGGTAAAAACAGTTTTACCATCAGATTCTCTGATGCCCTGAAACTGCCCCTCACATTGCTCAATCCGGATAACATCATCAAGCTTTGTTTCGGCCAGAAAGTTCACAGCATATCCTGTGAGGTCAAACTCCCAGTGATTCTTAAATGGGACTGCATCCAAAACCCACTGAGCATACTTAGTGTTATTGACGTGCATATTCTGATCTATGTCACTATTTCTGACTTTGAAAGTAATAAGTTGTTTCGAATCCTTGAGTTGAGGGATTTTAAGAGTATCAATGGAAACTTTATCATCGCTGCGAAGTTTATCCATAACACTACTCTTATCCCAATCCACGGGTCTTCTTGTCTCGGAACTCAGCGCGAGCCACCCAGTGGTGCACTCTCCGATGAGTTTCTCCTGAAGATAAATCTTAAAGTCACGGTTGGAGGTGGCCCCACTTCCTAGCCTGACCCATGTTTCCACCCGGACCTCATCACGCCATTTGGGCCAGGTGTTCATAATGAGATTTTGCCGGGTGAGGACCCAGAACATTTTCATGCGCTCCATCTCTTTGACACCGAAGTTTAATTCGTGAGCGTGAGAAGCAGCTGCATCCTGCAAAATGTTGAGCAGATGATAAAGTCCAAGTTTTCCCTGGGCATTAATAAGAAACTCACTGATGGGATAGGTAACCGTATGCTTTTCCATAGGAGTAAAATTATACAACAAAGCAAATCAGATTGCTCCAATATGTTTAGGCCAGAGTTAAGTATATAAATCCAAGATTTCATTATCTAATCGATAGTGGAATGGAGCGAAAAAATGAAATTGTCTTTCATGCTGGTGGTTTTTTCTTTTTTACTAGTAACCTCTTGTGGAAATGAAACTTCACAGAACCAAGACGCCGCCAATCAGGAAGAGCAGACTGTTGAAGGCCGCTACCGTGACATTGAATTAATTGCCGAGGGATTCTTCCAGGAATACAGTCACAAAATTTCAATAAATATGACCGAAACTCCGCTCAGAATAAGAGGACTCTTAAATAGCGAAGAGGAGAATGCCACATGTGAATTGAATCTCACTCTCTCAACATCCCAGTCAGAGCTCCTGATAAAACTCTCGGAAGATCTCGAGCTGTGCACCTTCCGAACAGACTCCGACATCATCATTGATACCATCACCAATGCTATCGCCCTGACTCCTATAGAAGGTCAGACAACTTATGGTAATAAAGATCTGAGTGGTCAGGACGGTGAAGTGTATTTATGCCGGGGAAAAACTCCCTTCTATAACTACATTAAGCAGCTCACTCAGGCACAAATGCAAAGAAGTAGCTGCCCAAAAAAAGCTGTTGCAGCAATTTTCTAAAAAACTAGAGCCTTGGTTTTTTCTTATCAGGAGATTGCGGATCTCCCATAGGACTGCTCTCATCAGGATCTTTGACAGGTGCCTTCTCCGGTGAGCCCGGAGGAACTGGCCTGGATTCATCTTCTTTGTTGGGGTCTTCTGTGTTGGTAGGATTCATTGGCACTCCTGGAGAGATGTTACCGTCAGAGAGGATTGTAGCGAAATTAAATTTCTTGTGCGAATCCGAAGACCTAAATTAAGATAGATTTAAGATAATCATTTCCCTAAGATCACTCATGCTGCAACCTCCCGCATCTCATTACTATATGGCCACCATCCAGTACGACGGTACCGGCTATGCCGGTTTTCAATGGCAAAAAGATATCCCTTCCATTCAAAACGATTTTAATCAGGCCATCAAAAAACTCATTGAAGGGAAAGTGACAACCATGGGGGCCTCCAGAACAGATACCGGTGTCCACGCGCTTAAGCAGATTGTTAAAGTCACCAGCGAAAGGCCCATTGAAGTGACGGATTTTTTAAACTCTTTTAACAGTGTTCTGCCGAAACAAATTAAATGCATCGATTTTAAGTCTTGCAGAAGCGACTTCAGGCCGGCCAATGATCCCCATTCAAAGGAGTACCGCTACTATTTTACCAACAAGAGAAATGTTGCACCTGATGCAAGAAGATTCATTTCAAATTTTCCACTCCCCTTGAATCAAGATTCCATGAGCGATTGTGTTAAGGCGATAAAAGGAACTCATAGTTTCCACAATTTTTGCTCAGCCGGAAGTAATGTAAAAAGTACAATTCGCGACATATCCTTTTGCGAACTGTCCGAAATAAACCCCCAATTAACCTTTCCAAAATCAGACCTTTTTTACATCCCTCAGGATCTGGATCGATGTTTTGAACTCAAGATTATGGGAAATGGATTTCTCAAACAAATGATTCGCCATATAGTAAGTGCCTTATGGATGGTGGGTAGTGGCAAGATGAGTGAAGAGGATTTTTTATATCAACTTGAAGGCCCAAAAAAAGAAAAAAGGCTCTGGAAGGTCGCACCTGCAAATGGGCTATTTTTGATGGATATAATGTACCCGGATGCAGTCGTGTCAGAAGAAGGCGCCCTCCTATACCAAACATAAACATTACCTTTTTACACACATCTATTATAAGTCTTTTCACTTGGTCTCTACTTAAATAAGTACTCTTTTTAAATACAACGTCAGATCCTTCGATAATTATGGAGACTCCCATGAAGAAAACTCTTTTTACCATTACTACACTCTTAGGCCTTAACTCATTCGCCTTTAGTAAAGCAGTCACTCCATGCAGCGACAAGCAGTTAATAAATCTTGAGAGCACCATACAAGAATGGAAGAAGGATGAGGGCTTTTCAAATATCTATTACATCAAAAACCTCAAAGGCCAGATCCTTGGATATTACTCTACACAGGCCGATTCAGATCAAGATGGCATACACGCAGAAATCTGTGATTATGTTTTTCAAGATGACTTAACAGTTTCGAATGAGTGGTACTACTGGGACCAATATGGAACAAGTACTTATCCCTCAAAATGGAAAACTAACCAGAATCATCGCATTTCTCAGGATGAGGGCATTGCGTATTTCAAAGTCATCAAGGCTGGGAGAGATGGGAACATTAAAGCTAAACTAAAAGTTGTGGGATGGAATGACTCTCAAGATGAGATTGTTGTTCGGTCTAGCGTAGTTCTTTTCGAAAAGAAGCCTTAACAATCGGGATGTTTTAATACAAGTTAAAGAGTTGTAGCTTAACCAGTTGTACTTTTTTTCTGAGCCCTGATGTTCAAAGCTCAGGGCAATGCTAAAATAAAAATCATCACAAAAAAATCAGTGAAAAATTCATAGATCCATATCAATTCAACACAAATTCGAAATTCACAAACTAGTTATTATATGACTTCAGAAGAATTGCTCCTTAAAGTAGATTCAAAAGGCACATAATACGACAAATGGTGGGTAGAAGCTTTCAGAATCAACAAGCACCTTTTGATTGTTACAACCCCTTAAATCGACCAATCTCAGTAGGGAAATTTCTTTACAACGCCCCGCTATGACTCCTGTGACAATGGTGTCAAACTGCACTACTTGACTGCGAGATAGACCAGCTATTATCTTCATTAAAAGTATTTAATATTTCTTAGAACTCAGGAGTTCATTATGAAATTAGTCGCTCTCATAACCTTGCTCTGCATATCTTTTAACGTTTTAGCAACTCCTATCAGGGAATTAGAGGCAAGTTTTGATAATTACAACTATTCTTTAACTGTAGAATGGGATCAAAAGGATCAGAAGTTCTTTAACGATAAAACAGATGAATTCTTAAAACAAATTTCACACCAATTCTTGGCCAACGGAGTAACTAAGGAAGATATAAATTCACTTCTTGAAAAGAAAGTTGGCAACAAGGTCTTCATGGACGCGATGAAACTCAAGTTATCATTAATGCCAGTTATGAATTCTGAAGAACTTATTCAGTTTTTGAAGAGTCATTCAGATGAGTTTTATACCCGTGGAGCTAGCTGGACTGGAATTGAATGGGACACAGTTGGTTTGATAGCTGGAGGAGTAGTTCTGCTTGGTGCGATGATTTGGTTTCTTGTTAGTTATGACTGCGCTGAATATGACTTCCGCCGAAGTTCTGATTGCGACAGCTCTAATTGTTATAAGAAAGTATGTGTGGAATACATTAAAAGATAGAAGACTGAACTTAAACATTCTTTTATAAGCGGCTCTAACTAAAATCTTAGGTGAAAAATTTCAAGTCAGGGAGATAGTAAAACGGCCCCCTGACTTGAAACCTTATGTGAATATCACTGTCTCTAGAGGAAGTATTACAACTTCGATTTATCCAATAGCTTGTTTATAGCTTTCAAACTGATCTCTAATTTCTCAATCAAATGATTGCCCATAAGTCATATCGGTAGGCGAACTACAAATTCTGCACCTTCGTTGACCTTACTGTTGAGCTGGATGTCCCCACCATGAAGGGCAACGATTTCTTGAACGATGAACAATCCAAGCCCTAGTCCGGACTGAGTCTCAATATTTTGCGCTCTTTCAAAACGCTGAAAAACCCGCTCCTGATCTTGAGGGGGTATCCCCTTACCTTGATCCTTGATGGACACAAAAGCTTGATCATGGGTCACAGAGAGCTCTACAGTTATAGGCTTACCAGGAGCATACTTAGCAGCGTTGGAAAGAAGGTTCACAAACACCTGCTCAATTCTAAATTTATCCCACTGACCTACGACATTCTCCAAAGAGAAATAATGAATCTCACACCCTGCTTCAAGGAAAAGAGGTCTAAACCGATCGATGACATCGTTGAGTAGAAGATTGAGATCAAAAGCTTCTCTTCTGAGTTCAAGTTTCCCATTTGAGAGGCGCGAGATATCAAGCATGTCATCAACTAAGCGTGAAAGCCGATTGATATTTTGATCAGTGTTCTGAAGCATCTTTATAAGTTTATTCTGATCGATACCCGTAGTCTGCAGTTGCCTGATGGCAAGCTCAATCTGAAGCTTCATCGAGGTTAGGGGCGTTCGTATTTCATGAGAAGCTATAGATAGAAATTCATCACGGGTCTTAATCCCTTGCTGAAGAAGTTCATTTAAAAGTGTCTTACGGGAAAGAGCACGGTCTACGTTAGATCCACTTAGAGCAATACCCAGAATGATCAGTGTTCCAATGATGATGGCCGACGCTAAGCCATTTGTGGCCAGCAGTTCTGATTCTCTGAGGGTGCATGAAGGAAACTCTTCAAAGGTCATGGCGGCCATGGCGGTGTAGTGCATTCCTGCAATGGCCAGACCCAGAAGAACGCCCCCGAGACCCCGGAAGACAAAACCTTTTAAAGTAATATCATCTCGGAGTTTGAAGGCCGCAAAGAGCGCGACATATGAAGCTGCCAGAGCTATGAGTATAGAATATATAACAAATGACCAATCCCAGATGATAGTTGCTTTGAGTCTCATGGAAGCAATACCGATGTAGTGCATGCCTGAGATTGCTGCCCCCATAAGAAGGCTGCCAGCAAAGTAGGTGCGCTTACTCGGTTCTCGACTTGAGACAATAAAAAGCGCCAAGGTCGAAGCAAAAATGGCGACGAGAATAGAAAGGATGAGGAGCGGCACATCGTAGTAGATGGCGATTGGTAACCTAAAAGCAAGCATCCCAATAAAATGCATACTCCAGATTCCGACTCCCATAGCAAGGGAGCTTCCAATCAACCAGACCAGTTTCATGCGCCCTTTAGAGGTGCTGATACTGTTGACTAAATCCAAAGCAGTATAGGAAGCAAAGATTGCAATGATGATTGAAAGAACGACCAGAGATGTTTCGTGAGAGTGCTGTAAATGCATTACAGCAGGATGACATAATTAAGCTCTCAACGGCAACGTCAAAAAGTTTATGACGCCGTATTCAAAGTAAATGAAAACCTTTCTTGTTCAGCTTAAGGATTCGTTAAAGCTTTCATATCCCGAGCGGGATAAACCTGTTTGGTATCTAAGCGAGCGGCCCGTAATTTAGTTAAATCTAAATAGTAAAAAGTCAGAGTTTCATTTGATGGGCCCACCGGAGAATCCATACCTTTAAAATACTTATTTTGCGGAAGAAACAAATGGTTTTGACCTAGGTATGCATGCCATGGGGCATCCGAAAGACCAGAGGTTCCCGTCATCAGAACGTAGGCCATATGCTCAACCGCCCTTGCTGAGGCCGTTAACTTAACCCGATTCAGCCCTGATTGATCATCTGTCATTGAAGGCACAAAGATCACCTGAGGTGCAGCTGAAACAAGGCCGCTGCTTATGTCTGGAAATTCAGCATCGTGACAGGTGAGGATCACAAAACTAAATTCAGGAGCAGTAAAAAATTTAACTCCGCTTGCTCCCTTAAATTTAAAACTTGCCTCCCACGGAGTTGGACGAAGTTTATCTTGAATCTGAACATTGCCTTCAGTGTTTATGAAAAGTGCACGGTTAAGAAAATAGTTATTTTCTTTAACCACCATGCTCGCCCCAATCAAATTCAATTTATATTTTTTTCCGATATCCACCAGAGACTCCTGGTAGCGTGGGGCCAGAGCCGCGAGCTTAACAAGTTCTTGATGAGTTTTATCGGCCTCAAAGTTCACCGGCATGAGATCAAAGACTGTGAGCTCCGGCAAAAGCAAGTAAGAGGCATTCTCAGCTGAAGCTTTTTGAGCGATGAGCTCTATATGGGCCATGTGTTGGGAAAAGGATTGTCCTCCCGCCACTTGGAAATTTACCACCGCAATCTTAATACCCACGTTTTGTTTTAGATCAGAATCATGTGTGCCGGGTTTAAAAGAGGTACAAGAAAAAGAGTTGGCCAGGAGAAGAAATAGTAATAGTGTTTTCATCAAGAGAGTCTAGTGTTTTTTCCCTCTAATCGCAATGAAGTTCCTAAAGGCTTCAATATCCTCAATTTCAAGGCCAGCATCCTCAATCGCACTGTGAATCTCTTCGCCCTCATGAAGATAAAGTGTATCCTCTACTTCTGAGCCATCAAATGTTAAGCGTTTTCCAATGAGACATTTTCCTTCAAGTGATTTTTCTTTATATGAATCTTCCCACGCCTCATAGGAACCTGGGGCCGCAGTCACCAAAAAAAATCTTCCTTTGGGTTTTAAGACTCTGCTAATTTCATTCATCACTTCCTCAACATCCTCTATCAAGTGAATGAGCGAGATGGAGAAAACAGCTTCAAAAGAGGCATCTTCGAAAGGAAGATCCAGAGCATCGGCAACCATAAATTTAGTATTTGGTGATTCATAGAGTTCTTTGGCCCGTTTAATAAGAAGTTCTGATGAATCTATTCCGGTATAGAGTCCCTGATCCAGATTAATTTTCATGGAGCAGATGCCCTGACCACATCCAATATCAAGAATATTCTCAAAAGCCCGCGATCCCGCCCACCTGCTCAGTTTAGGATAAAGATCCTGATCACGCACTTGTCCGCGCTCTCCTTCGATCATTTCAATCCAGTCTTTATCAACATTACTCATTATTAAACCCTGATACCGGTTCGCTTTAACTGCAGGCCAAAAATCGCTTTTATTAAAGTGATATATTAAGCAACAGAATCATCATCCAGTCTTTCTCGCAAAAGGATCTTATTAAGTGATCAGTACTACGCTGCTTTTTGACGGGCATTATAAAGATCCCACTTTGCCTGCATCCCGAAACTCATTGAGCCTTCCAAGAAGGTCAGCTGTTTCAGCATTGTACTCAATAGTATAGACTCCCGAGATAAAGGCGTGTCTTAAGGCATCAACGTCGTTATCAACTAATCCCTCACCATAAGGATCAAATGACCCATTCGCTTTTTTTGTAAGAGGACGAACTTCTTTATCAAACCACTCATAAAGTTGAGTTTGAGCTTCATTTTTTAGAGTGTAAATCTTAGTCAAATTGTTCATATGACATTATTATAATTTGATGTGGAAAAAAACAGTCATCTTTTTTATAGTATTAGCAGTTTTTAGCGTTGGAATTTACTTTCATACGAATACTCTTGAAATAACACATCATAAGATCAAGATCGGGAATAATAGCAAGAAACTAAAAATTGCTCACATCTCTGATCTCCATACAAATGGCTTAGGAAAACTTGAGTCTAAGCTTGTAGAGGCCCTTAAAATTGAGAGGCCTGACATTATAGTAATTACGGGTGATCTAGCCACTCCTTCTGGAACTCTCAAAGGTTATAGAGAAATCGTCCAAAAGCTTAAAGCTCCAAAGGGAGTTTATTTTGTTCAAGGCAATTGGGAATATTGGGAACCTATTGATGGACTTAAAGAGATGCTGCGCGAGGATGGAATTATAGATCTAACAAACATTACCATGCAAATAGATCAAAACCTTTGGCTAATTGGATTCGACGATAGTGAAGAAGGCCAACCTCAACTTGAAATACTAAAATCTGTGCCTGAAAATGCTGCAAAGATAGGAATCTTTCATTCTCCTGAATACTTCAAAAAGATAGCTGGGCTAATTAATTTAAGCTTAGCCGGTCATACTCATGGGGGCCAGGTTCGGTTACCACTTTTAGGTTCACTATGGGTTCCTAGAGGCACAGGAAAATACGATCAAGGTTGGTTTGAAAGCGATAACTCACATCTATTCGTCTCGAGAGGAATTGGAACTTCAATTCTGCCAATTAGATTCAATTGCTCACCTGAGCTTGCAATGATTGAAATCAGCTATTGAACTAAGCCGCAGAATCATCATCCAGCTTCTCTCTCAATAATATTTTAATGAGTGATTGGTAAGGCACATCTCGCTTATTGGCCATAACCTTTAACTCTTCAAGTAGGTCCTCAGGTAATCGCAAAGAGATTGTCTGCGTAGACGGCTTAAGACTCGTAAAATTCATTTTCTTACCTGAAGCTAAATCAAAATGATCTGTGGCATCGGTTTTTGCCCAATACTCTCTTTCCTCATCTTCATTTTTAAATTTCGGCAATTTTTTAGTCGATTTGACCATAAGCTTTCCTTTCTTTTCGGCTCATGTCTCTTGCAGATATGATCCGAATAAGTTTTTTCTTTCTAACGGTAAATATGATAGTTAAAAGTCTTCCATCATTACTTTTGCCTAGAGCCAAAAATCTGTCTGGATCCGTGGTGCTATAGGTTTCAAAAATCACCATAGGCATATTAAAAAAAACCTGCTCAGCTTCAGTTTTTTTAACTGCATGCTTCTCCCAGTTCTTTATTTCGTTTGCTTCATCCCAATCGAAGCCTTCACAACTTTTTAAAAGATCCTCGCCCTTCATTCATGTATATTACCATAATATACATGAAGTTCAAACTATGTATGTGCTTGGAATTGTGATAAAGTCGGAATAGTCGGAATAACAAGCTCTAAAAGATAAACATTACGAACACTTGACGCACCACGCCCGAACTACCCGATTCACAGTCTGAGAAATCTTAAACTCAACGATATTCGCTTTTTACGAATGAAAACAAAGCCTAAGCAGGCCTCAACACTTCACCATATTTAACTTCATTTCATGCTATTTCATGGGAAAAGTCGGAATGGTCGGAATCCGAATCTACTTGAACCTTAATCCTTCACCGGTCATAGGTTGAAATACTAATTTATCCTTCGAGATCCTCTTTTTAATCTCTTCTGGCGTGACTAAATGTCTGATACTTTCAAGCTGGTTTCTGGTTGTTGCTACTATCCAGCTCCTTGCCTGAGCAATGGTAAATTCATTGATATTATCAACCAATTGATTATTTGCTAGATTAGCCTCTACCCAGTTCAACATAGGTCCATCAATACTTAATTCTCCATAAATCGCTGCAGCCGGGGTCATTGGACATGAGATAAAATTGTAATCATTCATCGTGCCATCAATGCAAGGCCGGTCAGAAATCAGTAATGGCTTCTGAAAATTAGTCATAACTTTAAATTTCGCTGTAGAAAATTTTTGAACAGTTATATTGATTAGATTTATTAAATTTTCAACTGCGGCTTTGTGGTAATTACTTTCTACTAGCCCCATAGTTTTTCTTAACTCCTCATTTACTTCAAGTTCTTTTATGACCATTGAAACTGTATAACCACTCCTGTGAGCCAATGACAGAAGGCCAAGCGTAAAAAGATTAAAATCAGCTCGTTTCATAGGTGAATGGATGTCCTTTTTTGCGATTCTTTTCAAGAATCTGGCAAGTTTCTCCTCCCCCCCTTGCAGCCAGTTTTCTACATCATCATTGCGAACCTCATTAATAAGTGGAACATATAAATATTCTTCTATCGCAAAAGTTGCCTCGACGGATCTCTCTTCAATAGTTTGACTATTTAAATCTAGCAACCAAATCTTATTCTTTACGGCCCATCTTTTAATCATCGTTTTAGGGACTTCATGATTATTCTTTTTCACAATTTTCATATCAAGCACTCTCATTCATCAGTAGAGGATTCGCTAGAATCAGTTTTCTGACTATTTATAGCTTCTAAATTTCTTTCAACATCCTTTATAATATTAGCAAGATGGACCAGGAGTGAATTAAATTGGCTTTTAGTTGGCTGTCGCAAGGAAGGTAACTTTGATTTCATTATTATCTCAACATCTTTAAGCCAGGGAAGATCTTCTGCCAGAGATGGATACAAGTAAGTTCCATCATACCTATCTTTCAATATATGAAAAACGGTAAAGCGACCAATGTCATTTGGATTCATCTCAATAAGGGAAGATACAAAAGCTTCTACATTCACTAATTTCATGACTGGGTACTTATGTAATCGGATCTCACCCTTGCTATCACCGCCGGAAGTTAATACAGGCCGAAGTTTCCTTACATTATGCATCATGATAGTCGGAATTTTATCAGCATACTCTTTAAAGCTAACTTCAAATTTAGAATGTGCACCTATCTTTATAAGTTTAGATATAATTTCAAAGTTTTTATCTTTTAATGACTGAAACTGCATTCCATTACTAATATCATCAAACGGTCTAAAATCGTCATCAACTGGATCGCTTTCAATAAGTTTCCGTTCAGTCATTTCTCGAACAACCATAAAACTTAAATCTAAAACTTCTTCATAAGACAGAGGAATCATCTCGTCTTTGCCATACTTAAGAAGCATACCAACGATATGTCTCAGCTCGCCGATTGTAGTAAATTTAAGCTCTTTATAGTCTTTGATAACACTTTTATAACAGCGCTCAAACTCATCGTCTGTAATATCATGAGAGTGCCAAAGACGAATCCAATCGGGAGTATTATCCACATGAAAGTGGGAATTGTTATCAATCGCTTCAGCCATTAATCTAGGATGTACAGACCCAAACTTGAAAAAACAATACAACATATTTAGATTTGGTTCTATCTTGTTCCATCCTTCGCCAAAGTGAAGTTTTCTTAACTCAGCTAAGGGATCAGCCGCAATTTCTTCGCTCGAATTTCGATTAGATACTCGACTCGTAATATCGGAGGTAAAAGCTTCCTCAATTTCAGAGATCTGGTCTACATCCAAATGCCCTGAACGAAACTCAACACAAAGAGAAAAGAATGTATTGATAGATTCTGATAAAAATTCCTTATGCGTTTTTGCTTTATCTGGTAGTTGCTCAAAAAAACGATAAAATTCTGTTACGCAAAACCTGAGCGTCCTCAAATTTTTACAACCTGCTCGTTTGAAACAAGTTTGTATAATTGAAAAATTATCCTTTAGCGCCATTCGAACTGTAGAATGAGCCTCAAGATTAATAAAATAATTAAAGGTTGCTTCAAAATCTGGATAGATAGTAAAGTGACGGCCGATTGTTTTTTCTTTCTGCTTTATAAAAGTTTCATCTTTGGATTTAAGAAAATCTTCCTCTCCTATTACTATTACGCGATTTCCACACTGTTCAATGTATCTGTTGATAAATCCAAGGGCGATGCTTGGATTTTCACATCTTTCTAAATCATCAAATATAATGACTTTTCTAGTTGTCATTTCGAGATATTCCCGAAAATCCACATCATCTATGGAAAATCCGAAAGCTCCTGCTGCCATCTTGAAGCCTTTCGTAAGGATTTTCCCTTTTTTTGACGTCAGCTTTGGATACAACTGTTTAAACATCTGCCCATCTATCTGATCTACTGTGGAAACACCATAGAGAGAAATATGAATGAAGTGATCTTCTCCAATTTTATTTTTGAAATTACGTATAAACCACGTTTTACCAGAGCCCCATGGACCATTGAGAAAGACTGCATATCCTGGACTTTCTAAACCGAAGTAGTAATCCAAGTATTTTTCTATCTCAGAATTATCTTTTGGAAGATACATTTCTTCATCCAACTGCTCATGCTTCTCACTCATGTTATCCTTGAAAATTTAAAGGTCTAAAAACAGATGGGTCTTAGTCCATTTATCTATATAAGTTAATTTTATCAGCCTCTATTTACGTTTGATCATTTCCAAGCGCATGTAACTTCCGAGGTTGAACATTAAACTAAAAACGGGGCTAAAGAAGAGATCTGCTCTTCTGTACAATCGACAATGTCAGGGGTAAATATTATTTCTTTTTCATCTATATATTCTATCAAATCTCTTACCCATGAAATTTCTTCAAATGAAAATCCATATCTCAGAAGCATAACATCGGTATAGTGATCAGTTCCATATTTGAAAAATAAAAACATTGAGTTCGCTCTTTTATCCTCAAATTTGTCGTAGTAGTTTTTAAAGACAAAAGTATAAATATCAGCAAGTGAATGTGAAATGACTTTATCTAAATAATCGTAGGTATCATATACGAGGAGATCATAATTAAAATTAGTGTGTCTATATCCATTAAACATACTTGCTACATTTTCAAGGCCTGACTGGGGTAAAGGGAGTGCCATAGGAGAATAACCAAAAGGAAGATTATTAAACCCAAGCGAGTATTCTTCTTTTGAAATTTCACCATTGGTTAATTTTTTCTTTAGTTTAGCTTCTTCCCCTGAATCGACCAAGTATAGGGATCTAAGGCGAAGAATTTCCTTAAATTTCCTTCCTTGAATTTGCCAAAGGAGAATTGTTATACTTTTGGAAAGAATCTTCTTTTCGCCCTTGCTTAAATCACGTCCTAACGACTTTTTATAGATCAACTGGAATGCATCTTTAACATCCGTTCTTTTCTTTTCTTTCATTTTTTTATACTTCGCAGCAGAAATAATTGAATCCCCTTCAAACAAGCTTGTTAACAAAAAGCTTACTGCTGCTTCTACTTCAATACTTTTAAGCCTTTCAATTCTAGTCTCTGGTAGCTTGTGATCTTCATTAAATGTGTCTGATTTTATAGATTCTGCAAACTCCTCTAACACGTCATCACCAAAACTAGAGTCATCTTTATCTAGAACGGATTGTTCGGAAATACTAACTTTCTCATTTAGCTCCCTTGAAAAGCGCTTAACATCACTCACAACTACAGCTCCAAAATCGAAACGAGCATTTATTTTGGTGCTTCGTCCGGCCCTTCCAATAAGATTCTTCATTTCAAGAACTTTATTGCCCGAAAAACTATAATTATAAATCCAAATAACATCAAAAGGCATGTTAACTCCCTGAAGCAGGGTTGATGTTGAAAAGCAAATCTTGGCATATCCTTTGATTGTAAACTCTTCAAGTAAACTTCTAATCATTAGAGGGACTGACCCGTGATGGATTACAATACCTCTTCTAAGCAACATCAGCATTACTGACTGATTATCAAAATCACCAATATAGTCTTTAATCTTATCAACAATTTCTAATGCTCCCATTTCTTTCAATACAGGACACAAGTTTATATATTCTTCAAAATTCTCCAAGAAAGAAGACTTTAAAATGTCGCTTTTATACATATAAACGAGGACTCTTTTTCCACCCTGAATAGAATCCGCAATAAAATCAGAATCATATTTTCGTTTATTGCCCTTTACATGAGGCTTATCAGCAAAAGGTGAGAAGTAATTAAAAGACTTCTCTTTCTTTATGTATTCTAAATAGATTTTCCCAACAACATTTTGTGGATATAAAAAACCTTTCCCTTTTATATCATGCTTCATTAACTGTGCTTCGGGATTCTCAATGAACGGGTGTGCAAATAACTTTTTAGCCATTGGAAACTTCTTATCAACTTTTCTTACTAGAGCATCGAAAGTGAGTCCTCTCACCTCTTCCTCAGATAGTTGCGCTTCATCGAAAACGAATAATTCGACATTAAAATCTTTGTAAAATTTCAATATGTCTAAAGCTCTTTCTGGTGTCAGCACAAAAATTCTACGTGTAGTTCGGGCGATGTTAACGTTTTCAACAAATTGTTGTATATACACGCCTTGGGTGTCCTTAAGAACTTCCTTCAAAGTAATCAAATACTCATATAGAAGTGCTCTCGATGGAACAATAAAAACCACATCATTTTTCGATTTACTTAAAAGAGTTCTAAATAGGTGCGACTTCCCTGAACTAGTTGGTGCTGAAAATGATATATTCTGATTTTGATCTATATTATAAAGGATACTAGCTTGCATCGGCGTAAATAACCCATCTAGACTTTGTTGAATTTCTAGCTTGAAAGAATTGTAAACGACACTATAAAGATCTGTAGGGGCTGTAACTTTATAAAAAAGACCCATTAAAAATAATAACGTATTTTCTTGGAGACTCATTTCTTCTGGATATATCCACTTTATATAAGCTAACTTTTCAAGTTCGACCCCGCTAACGGCACCTTCTTTATGGATTTTATGCAAAATTCTATCAAGCAAAGCTGGAACTTGTTCTTTCTTAATATCAAGTGGATGCAATCTTAACTCCTATCACAAACAGTACTTTGGATTGGCTAATTAGTTTCATCACTTCAATAGATTTCAACGAGTTTTCTAATATCAGTTTTAGGTCTTCACTATTAACGGAAAAGGATATCGAATAGTGAAACTCGCCCTTCGCAATTTTCTCTTCTAGTAATTGTTCCTTTACGATATTCCTTAAATGTACTAAATCGGCGTTATCTTTATCATCTCTTATAAAATCCAAAACTTGCGTTGCAGCCTTAGTATATGCATGCTGTGTTTTGTTAAATTTGGCTTCGCCAAAATTTAATCTTCCACAACTCGTAACTGTATGAAAATCAAAACCATCATTTCCCTTTACTCGGGTTTTCCAAAGCTCAGCTAGCGGGACAGTTTTATGCTCATGGTGTGCTTGTAAAGCATCTTGAGATGATAATGAAACGACATATTCCCCGACTTCCCCACAAATTGGCTCAACCGCATTAGAAAAAATATGTGAAAGCTGAGTAATCGTTCGAACGGAGGAAGCCCTATAAGATCGTTGAGAAATGGTATCTAAAGACATTATCCATGAAGTATCAGTGATTAACTCAACCATCTTTTCTATGTAAATATCACTTTGAGGTATCTCGATCCCTAATAAGTGAATGCTACAGGCGCCTATAGATCTGACATCAGAAAAAATTAAATTCATATGTGAGTCTCACAATAATTCGTTCGTTTTAGAAACTAGTATAAATGAAGATTTGATAGGCAAAGATTAAATCGCCGATAAAAAGACATAAGATTTCTTAATTGAACTTTGGCAACAAAGTGCTGGCAAAAAGAAAATTAAACCTCGCTAGTTAGGTCACAATAGCGTTAGGCTTATTCGACACTTAGAGGACCACTCGAAAGATTTTTTACTAAAAGAAATCAGAAATTGTGCAAATCCAACCTTTAGGTCAATTTTCAATAAAGTTTCATGGTGTCGTTACTAAACGGGTTTTGTGGTCTATGAAACAATTCACGGCCGATTAAAGAATAAAGCAAATTCAGCGACTTATACACACATCAAAAAGATGCAAAAAGCATCATTTTGATGTATGATACCTCAAAGAGAGGGTTCTCATGGGTAAAGCCAGAACAGTCCGTTTCGAAGACGATGTAGATCCAGCAGTAGATAGATTCATCGAGAAGAACGATATCAACTTCAATAAGCTTGTTAATCTTGCTGTAAAAGAGTTCATCAGTAAGCCTCATACAATCGAACTAGAGCCAGTAAATGAAGACGAATGGGATAAGATGCTGAAGAAGTCTCATAAGAAATATAAAAAGACCTTGGATGAACTCGCTAAATGAAAGTCATCATTCCCACAGTTGATTCAATCATCAGAACGAATAAGTTTTGTAGTGAGCAGAATAACCAACAGTCGGTTTTACTTAATCGTGGCAAAATCGAGAGCGCCCTTCATTCTGCCTTCTACCCAGGATCAGAACCTTTTCAAAATGGTGGCATAGCTCAGCTGGCCGGTGCTCTATGCTTTTACTTAACGAAGGCCCATGCCTTTGAAGATGGAAATAAAAGAACCGCTACGTACGCTTCGGTACTATTTATGCAAATAAATGGTTGGGATCTTAAGTTTGCCGAAAACAATGATGAAGAATTTACAGAATTGGCCCAAATTGTATTAAAAGCTACAGCGAGTAAAATCTCTAAAGATGAACTGATGGACTGGTTTGATTCTCACAAAATCCCTTACGAAGATTGAAAGGTTATTAACCAAATGCCCGAACTACCCGATCTATCGAAGGGATTAACAAATTTTCAAGTAAATCATAAGTTTAAGAGCGTACACTAAGCAAAACATCAGTCATCAATTTCACCATATTTAACTTCATTTCACTCTGTTTCACGATTTTAGTCGGTAAAGTCGGTCAAAGTCGGCAGAGGATGAAATGACAACTTTATGGGAGATTTATGAAAACATTAATCAGTGCAATTCAAAGCTTTATTTCACATTTTTTAGCTGTGGGGATGATCACCTCTGCTCTTCTTTTGGTAGCTGGGGAAATCAGACTCGCGGCCC
Organism: Bacteriovoracaceae bacterium UBA7695; assembly: GCA_002482685.1. Lineage (GTDB taxonomy): Bacteria > Bdellovibrionota > Bacteriovoracia > Bacteriovoracales > Bacteriovoracaceae > Peredibacter. Next base: position 17,549 of record DLGL01000095.1, read on the forward strand.
TAAAAAAGGCATCTCAAGGCTCATCCAAACTTTCACCCTTCACCGAGCGCATGACGGGCATGAAAGTAAACGACATATTAAACTAGCGATCAATTTCTAGGGGAATGGCCATCATTCCCCTTTTTTGCCTTTTTCCAAGGCATATCCATAACCTCTTGAAAATGGCCGTATGAAAGTTTTTCATGGGGGTCTATCGAAAAATTCTCAGTCCTGTAAACTATCGCTAAGAAATATTAAACAAAAAAATGGTTAAAACCATTAGTCTTGTATCCATTTGGAAGCGAACCTTACTCATTTGGATTCCAATCCACTTCAGAATTATTCAACTCTGTTTTAAGCATGTTCAAAAAGTCTTCAAATGGAATGCTGCTTTCACTACTAGGCTTCAAAGATGGCGTGATTTTGGAAGATCCTTCATAATCCCAAGTCGTTTGATTTTTCTCATTAGAGTTAAGTTCTTCCGCCAATGAGCTCAAATTGACTCTAAGTGGGTATGAGTAGCTTTTGAACTGTACCCAGGTTTCGTATCGATATTTGAAATTGAAGTAGCTTCCCCGATGAAAAACGATTTGAGTTCTTCTCGTCTTATTATGTATCGCCATTTCATGAATCAAAATATCAGGGTTGGGCATGGTGACTATAGCTAAATCAGTTTTCTTAGAATTATCTTCCAGCTCTTTGATCGTTACAAGATTATCTCTTAGTAAATTTTCTGAGAGAGTTAAGAAATTATCCTCATCTATCCAGTACTTTTTATAGTCTTCGGTTTTTTCAATTATATCTTTAAGAACTTCCAAGAGCCTTCTATAAAATTCTGCTGCCATCTTAGGATATGTCATTTTAAAACAATCCTTGCTAATAAAACCACTCTCCTCTTTCAAGAGCGCATTGATTGTGAAAACAATTCTAGCAGCTTGCCGATTGTTATATTTCTGAAAATCCCCGGCTTGAGCTATATCGATTAGCAGAGATTTTTTAGACAAAGCGTATTCAGGGTTCAAAATGGCAAAAATACCTATAAGACCATCTTCATCAAAATGATCATTCGATACGTATTCTACATTTTTGGGCAACTCGTTGTGTTCTAAGAAATCAAGGACAATTTCTGTTGAAGTGTCTCGGATTAACTCTTTAGCTGTTCCAGAGTTTCGCCAATGCGATAAAACAAGAACTGATTCCTTATGTGCTCTACCATCTACAACAATAGAAGGAAGATCATATAATTCATCATAGGCCCTAAACTCCATACATTTTCCTTTGTTTTTCTAACCATTGTCTTAGAAGGTAGACAAAATATAAACATTAATGCCAATATATAGGCAAATGGATATTGAACTGTCATTTTTATCGCAAAATATTGTTAAGCTACGAGCACTCAGGGGCATGTCTCAAAAACAGCTAGCTGATGTTTCCAAAGTCCCGAGATCCACTATTTCAAACATTGAGCTAGGTCAGGCCAATCCAACACTTTCAAATGTCCTTCGAATCGCTAAATCCCTACAAGTTTCTGTTGATGAATTACTTAATCGCCCAACTAATAGAATACATTTGATTGAAGCAAAGGATGCAAAAATCAAAAAGCAAGGGAGTTTATTTTCCGTTCATAACTTACTGCCGCATCCAGTTGAACACATAGAACTTGAAAAAGTTGAAATTAAACCATTTGGCTATATAGGTGGGTCTCCCCATTCAAAGAATACAAAAGAATACTTCATTTGCTTAAATGGCAGTGCAGAGATCACAATAGAAGGAGATGAATTCACTTTAAAGAAAGGGGATTGTCTTATCTTCCCAGGTGACTGCAGACACTCATATCGTAATAGTCAAAATAAAGTACTTAACGGTATTAGCGTTATCGTTCGATGACCTAATTTCTCAAGAAAATCCAACCTAGAACGAACTAGTCATTTTAAATAAATGTCAAATTATCGAGAGGCGCACACTCTGTAATGATTTATACGATTTTTAGGGGCTTCAAAAAGTTTTCATGTTCCTTATAAATACTAAAAATACCACGAGATTTTCTTTCGAGGGAATAGATAAACAAGGGAGGATGGGAGTCAAAGATCTCTCTTTTTAAACACTTTGCTTCATGAAGAAATTTAAGATTTGTTGAGAGCGCTCTAGATGTCACAGGGGCCAAGACATTTTTGAGCTCGTTAAACCTTTTTATATGCTCACCCACCTTAATGATAATAGGACATGACCATTTATTTTCAAATATCTCAGTTATTTCTTTTTTTCTTCCTTCTTCTAAAAGGGCGATACAAAAAGGTCCTAGAGCTTGGCCTTTAGAAGTTAAGATATATTCAGCACGCATAGGATGCCCATAACCTGGATTTTCCATGACAAGTCCAACATCTAACAACCTCTCAAGAGAACTTTTTAAAATTCCTCTGGAAATTCCAAAGTGGCTTTGCAAAGTGATTACTTTGCTCCCGTGGTCTTGATATAGCTTCCCTATGAGACTGATATCCCATTTATATTGAAATATTTTATATTCATTCATAATATTTTTGTTGACTAAAAGTATACCTAGTATATTATTAGAAATAAAAAGAATGCAAGGAGACTTTATGGCGATTACACAAAAAAGTTATGATGGGGCTTTAACCTGCGCTATGGGCGTTAAAAACCTAGATGAGGCCATAAGTTGGTATAATAAAGTTTTAGGCTTTGAAACACTCTATGTTCTTGATGATCAAGGTTGGGCAGAGCTTAGTACTTCTGTTGAGAAGGTAAATATTGGGCTTTCAGTTAAGGATAAAGTTGAAGTTGGCGGAGGGGCTATTTTAACTTGGGGAGTTTCAGACATTGAAGGTTTTTATAAGCACCTTCGAGAACATCAAGTGAAGTTTGATGGGGAAGTTATTACGATACCCGAGATGGTAAAAATTTTGACTTTCTATGATCTAGATGGAAATGCCTTAATGGTGGCTCAAGACTTGACTAAATAGTACTAG
>DLGL01000042.1:0-5266 GCA_002482685.1 Bacteriovoracaceae bacterium UBA7695
CCGGTGAAATGGGTCTTGAGATCCAGACTAAGGGTGATTTAATCAAGCGCCTTGAAGAGCTTGAGCGCTTCCAGCGCCTGGGTCAGCGCCTCTGGGGACTTGAAAAGAAAGGTCACGAAGTTTTTGTGAAACCGAAAGTTGACCGCAAGGCGATTGAAGATTCAATCCTCACACCGATCGATCTTCAGCAGTTAACAGAAACCATGATGGATCTCATTCGTCGTGAGAAGAAAAAATACGCCGTGGTGAAACGCGACCGTATCTCAATTAAAGAAAAACTCGTTAAGTTGAAATCGATGTTGCATGTGGGAGAGACCACTCAGTTCACGGCACTCTTAGATGAAAATGAAACAGGAATTATTGATAAAGTAATCACGTTTATCTCGCTTCTGGAGCTTGCTCGCTTGAAAAAGTTACAAATTTTTCAAAATGAGGACATGGGTTCCATTTACATTGAGACAATCGAGAGCTTAGAGTCATTTAACCCTGAAACAGCTGACGGTTTTGACCCTGAAGATGAGAAAAAAGATGTGGCTTCTGCAGTAGTAGAAGCCCCAATCCAATAAGGAAGAAGTCATGGAAAACGACATCATTGATTACGAGTGGGATCTTGCAACTGAAGCAGAAGCCCCAGCCGCTACGGATGATTTTTCTTTTGAAGTGAGCCACTTCGATCAGAAAGAGCAAGAAGATATGTTGTGGATGGCCCGCACGGGTTTAAATAACGACACTCTTTGTGGTGCGATCGAAACGATCATCTTCATGTCTGACAGACCTGTAGCGATTCAAAAAATCAAAGCTCAAATTGATGTAGAGTTGCCTCTTCGTGTTATTCATGACGCCCTCTCTAAACTTCAGTCTGGATATGAGCAGAAGCACCATGGGATCCGTTTGGTTGAAGTCGCGGAAGGATACCAATTCCGTACTAAGGCCACATATTCTAAATTTGTTCAGAACCTTTTCAAAATTAACTCGCTGGTTTTAACTCCAACAGCGTTGGAAGTTCTGGCGATTATTGCTTATAAGCAGCCAGTGTCCAAAAACGACGTGGAAAAAATCCGTGGCGTTGATTCATCTCATATCATCCGTGCTCTTATGGATAAGCGTTTAGTGAAAATGGCAGGCCGCTCAGATGAGCTTGGCCGTCCGTCGCTTTTCGCTACGACTGATGAATTTCTTGAAGTATTCAACTTAAATGATCTCTCCGCTCTTCCACCAGAATATGAACTGGAAGAAATGGCGACCAAAAATACTCTTGGAACAATTGCCGATATTAAGTCTGTCGTTTTCCGCTCTGAAGGTAAAAAACTTTTCAGCGCTGATGAGTTCGAAGAACTGGATAAACTTTCAGAAGATATCCAGCATATTGCATCTGATACGATCTTCACTTCACTTCTTAAATCTGAAGAGAAGAGAAAGCCAACAGAAGGGGATATGTCTGTTCGCAAATCTGCATTCGATATCCTCGAAGAATTCGTTAATAAAGATGCATCTTTAAAACAGAACCTTATAGCGATTACATCTGAAACTCTGATGAATGTTGTTGATCCTAAAGTGGTTGATCTTGGTCAGGTGGGTGTGATCTTTAATGCTCCGGATATCGATGAAGAGTTTGAAGCTCTCAGAGCGGCCGAACTTGCTGAAGCCGATAGCCTTGAAGCTTTAGAAGCGGCCCAGAGTCTTGAGACAGAAGGTGAAGAGCTTAGCCGGGCCCTTGATCTGGCCTTTGAGCAACTCACAGGTGAGAAGCTGGAAGAAGGTGAGATGAATTTTGAAATGGATGGAGAACTCGACAATCTTGATATGTCGGTGGACTCAGCTATTGCTCAAGGCAAAGACTTCGATCTGGATCTTTCGTTTTTAAATGAGATTCCGGAAGATAAAGAAGACGAGATAAAAGACTAATTACTTAGTTAGATCGATTGTCACTGAAGATCTTGAACCTTCGCACTGAGCTTGCCAGGTAACGAGTCTTTCCATTTTTACTGGCAAAGCGAATTTATCTGCGAAGTACCATGAGTCCGTATACTCAAGAGTCTTAGTTTGGAATTTACAGGTCCGAACCATCTCGCCCTTGATTTCAACGTCAACATAATCTCCCCCATGTGCAAAACAATTGGCGGGATTAAGCATATCTTCTCTGATCGCGCGGGCCTCTACACTCATCTTCTCAAAATTTTTCAGGTGCCAAAGTCCAAATCCATTAAATCCAAGGTCCAGGCTCTTAAGCTCAAAGCTTCCATCTTCATTCAGATTAGTAATCGTGATGGTTTTTTTATAATGGCGTGAAGGAGCTGAGCCGTCACACTGAGTGTAGCCAGGGTAAACAATCTTGAGACCTTTTTTGATTTCAGGAAAATCCTGAGCGAAAGCATGACCAATAAAGAGTGATGATCCAAGAACCAGGGTGTTTAAGAGTGTTTTCATGAACCCATCTTTATCAGTACATATAAAGAGGAGGCATTCGAATTTGGGAGATCCTATAAAACTTATAAAGTATTCTGTAATTTTAGAGAGTTAGGCTGACATGTGACTTTAGTCTTGATCTAGTGTGCTAAAAGCAGTATTTCAACCCTACAAGGTTTCTAAACTTATAAACTGCCGGGAGGAGGATTGGAGAGTTCGCTATGACGACGACGTCTACTAATCAACACATTACCGTTCGTTTACAAAAAGTTATCGCTGACTGTGGTGTCACTTCACGCCGTAAGGCCGAGGGTTATATCCTTGATGGCCGCGTAGAAGTTAACGGCAGAGTTGTGACTGAACTTGGAACAAAAGTTAACCCCCACGTTGATGTGATTCAGGTTGATGGCAATACATTAGAGCTTATGGCCGTGGATAAGGTTTATATCGTGATGAATAAGCCACGTGCTTACATGACGACTCTTTCAGATCCTGAAGGAAGACCAACCGTGATGGAGCTCATCTACGGTGTTAAACAAAGAATTTTTCCTGTTGGCCGATTGGATTACCTTTCAGAAGGTCTTTTAATTCTTACTAACGATGGTGATCTGGCCAACCAAATCATGCACCCTAAATACGAAGTTGAAAAAGTTTACGAAGTAAAAGTTTTTGGACACGTAAACGAAGGGATCCTTGCGAAGATCAAGCGCGGGGTAATGACTGAAGACGGTCTTCTTAAACCGAAGTCAGTTCGTGTTATTGAGCAACTTCCAAACAAGACATGGCTTGAGTTCCGCCTTAACGAAGGCAAGAACAGAGAGATCCGTAAGATCTGTGATGCTGTTGAGCTTACTGTTGATAAACTTCGTCGTGTTGCGATCGAAGGACTAAACATTCAGTCTCTCCCTCCTGGTCAGTACATGTTCACAACTCGTAAAGAGCTTCAGAAAGCTCTTGGTCTTAACGATGACGGAACGAAGTTTGCCCGTCGTACATTTATTTCGGCCAAGAAAACACTCAACGTTGGTAAAGTAGCGAAGATCGTTTCTAAAACGGCCCGTCCTGCTGATGATAAAAAATTCCAGGGTTTCCGTAAGGAAAGTTATTACGAAACAGTTCAGGCGATGAAAGAAGAAAAAGCGCGCAATGCTGAGGCAGATGCACTTAAGGCAGCTGATGAGGCTGCTCAAGAGACAGCTCTGAATTTTGCCCGCACCATGAAACGCCCAGCTAAATCGAGAACTGCATATGGAAATAAAGGTTAATAAAGGGAAGATCCTTGTTTACCGTGTCTTCGACATCGGTTCAGAGATTGACCTAGAGAAAGTAGAAGCACTGTTTGAGGATAAAAAACTTAAAGAGCGCTTCAAGCTTGATCGCAAACATATCATGTCACTTGTCATTTCTAAGTCACCGGTCTCAGTTCATCTGGGCCCGGTGGATTTAAAACTGACGGATACCGTTTTTACTTCAGAGCTTGTGGCCAAGGTCTGGCACTTCGGAACTGTTTCGCTTTGTTTTCAAATTCCCATCGAGCCAGGAACCAAGTGGAACGATCTTATTAAGATCGCCAGTGGCATTGAGAAAGACAAAGAGATTGATGACGTTGCTATTCAAAAGGCCAAAGAATTCCAAAGTGATATCAGAGCAGCAATTCCTGTTCTGACAGAGTTTTGGGGACTTCACGAAGATTATGTTACTTACTTTGTTCAGGAATTTGATGGTCTCACGGGACCTCTGACGACTCTCTCTGAGCAGGCAGATCTGGCGGCCCTTCTCCTGGCCGAGTCTAATGACATGCTGGCAGATTCCATCAAGAAAAATACAATCGAAAATTGGTACCAGTACTATAAAGACGACATCGTTGTGCTGGACTGGAACTCGGCCTTGGTTGTTGAGCCTAATGGTTCAATGGATGTGCCTCTGGTGATTGAGTTTGCCTTAAACCAATTGCTTGAGATGCGCTACTACGACGGTTTACTTGATGAGCGCTTGAACACTCTTTACAACGCTGTTGTGGGGAGAAAAAAGGGCATTTTTTCTAAGCAGTATTCAAAGCTAGCTGAAGAGGCCGGGCAAATGTACCTGGAGATTTCAGAGATTGTTGAAAACGTAGAGAACTCGTTTAAGGCTGTGGGGGATTTTTATCTGGCGCAAATCTTTAGAGCGTCATCGAAACGTTTCCGCTTCGATGACTGGAAAAAATCGATTGATGATAAATTAGGAAATCTGGCCGAAGTTTCTAAACTACTTCACTCGGAAGTTAACGAGAGCCGAAATCAGTTGATGGAAATGATCATTATTCTTCTGATCGCCATCGAAGTGATTCCGTTTATTCTTGGTCTGATAAAAACTTAATTGTCGAAATTCTGAACTTTGTTCTGATCCAGGGATTCATTCAGGAAGTCCACTGCGAACTCTACTGCCTGCTCACCATAAGACATCTCTTTATTCATATTGGCGAAGTCTGAGTGCTTAATAAGCTCGGCAGTCTTGCGAAGAAGATCTGAGCTCAGGTCGAAGTATTCAGCCTCTTCATCAGCCGAGAGAACAGAAGTCATGAGGCTTGAAATCGTTTTGATTAATCGGATTTGAGTAGGGGTCATCTCATCAACATTGATCTTGATCGTTAGTTCTTTGTTAGTGCGCAGGTCTTGCATATTTTGTCCCTTTTTGAAGCATTCTTAAGACCTGTATCGGGGGAATTTAACGGAAATTTAGCTATTTAAGCTGGAGTAAAGAATCAGGGTATTAATTCCTTTACAAAGCAAGGGGCGGGGGAGTATAACTTCTTTAATTTACAGCATTCTTTTCAATCGCGGGATGGAGCAGTCTGGTAGCTCGTCGGGCTCATAACCCG
>DLGL01000042.1:5288-29424 GCA_002482685.1 Bacteriovoracaceae bacterium UBA7695
TTCAAATCCTGCTCCCGCAACCAAAATTCGGAACACGCGAAAGCGTTTTACATACAGGGATTCGGCATAAACCGAATCCCTTTTTTATTTCAGCCACATTCATCACAAAACATCAAAAACACAGGGAAAAACGACTGGTTTTGCGTGTTCATCATCACTCGATTGAGGTCACTGAAAGTAGCTTGAAGGACATCTACGAGGATGCCTAACGGATACCTCAGGATGCCTGCACGAAATTTCATCATAAAAATGGATGCCTGAAATCCAGGCATCCTAGGCTTATAAGAATCTGAATTTAGAGGGCGAACTTTAATAACTGTAGAAGTCCCGTTTTGGGGCTTCTACAAAAAAAGAAGGACCCATCTTATGAAATCACTAACTGCAATCGCTGCCACTCTGGCCGTATTGGCCGTGGCAACTGGAAAACTTCCTTGGATTCTTTTTCAGGTACGTAGGGCTCAAATTCACCTCATCATCAATTCGCAGGCATCGAAGTGGCCCAAAGCTATGACAATATCTAGATAGGAATGGCGGATATTGAAAATTGGTATTGGAATAATTCTCAAATCCGAACACTCAAGATTTGAAAACAACAAGAGTAAGTTTCAGAAAAACACCTTTCATTACATGTATGTAAGAAAGGTGTTTTGCTGAAAAATTCGGATATAATGGTCAAGTGAATATTTTAATAGTTGAAGATGATATCAAAATTAATCAATTCCTACAAAGAGGCCTGAAAGAAGCGGGTCATCTTTCAATGTCTGCAACTGATGGCAAGGATGCTATAGAACTAATCGAGAATACCTCCACACTCGATGCCATCGTCCTTGATCTAATGCTTCCAACGATTTCAGGAATTGAGGTTCTTAAATGTATCCGTTCTAAAGGTATCAATATACCAGTAATAATCCTAAGTGCTAAAAGAACTGTAGATGACAAAATCGCTGGGCTACAAATTGGCGCAGATGATTACCTTGAAAAACCATTTTCCTTCTCTGAACTTTTAGCACGAATTCAGGCACTTGTTCGCAGGAATGCCCCTTCAAAAGTGGAGAAAACAGAATTAAAACATTGTGGGGTAAAACTCGATCTTCTTACCCGTAAAGTTACGAGAGATGGTAAAACGATTGATCTTCAAGCAAAAGAACTAGCTCTCTTAGAGTATTTTCTAAGGAATCCAGACCGCGTACTTACTAAGACTATGATTCTTGAAAATGTTTATGGTTACAACTTTGATACTCAAACCAATGTTGTTGATGTGTTAGTTCATCGTCTGCGGTCAAAAATTGAAGAATGTTTTCCGGATAAGGTTATTCATACTTTAAGAGGTCTTGGTTATGTCCTTAAAAAAGATGAATAAAAGCATTACAAAAAAGATGATTGTTTGGATTTGTTGCTTGCTTGGAGTTTCACTTCTAATCGTTTCATCGACAATATATTTTCTTTTGGCTTCATCTCTTCGAGCAAGTGACCAAAATTTGCTTCTAAACCTTAGAAAAACGTATGCAGAACTTTATATGGAAGGTGGCCCTCACCTTCTAGAAAATCGTATCCCACCGGAAGTTCTCCTCATCGTCACTGATAAACATAGTAAGTATGATTTTAAGCATTTGCCGAGATATCTCGATCATGATTTTGAAGATGAAGATGAGATTGAGCAAATTGAAGGTGCAATAAAAAAAATTAGGATTGAAGAAGGATGGCAAAGCATACTTCTTCTTTCGGGAGAAGAAAATGACGATCTTTTTCAGAGGATTGAATATCAGCTGCGCCTATTGGCCCAAAAAAAAGAGTGGGAGACACTCCTGCCTATAATCGACAATGATCTTTTTGAGATTTATATATCAAAGCTTGATGAGTCCCATTGGCTTATCGTTGGTAAAAGTTCTGAAGAACGGGAAGAACATCTTTCTCAAGTCCGTTATATTTCCCTATTTGTCATTCTGCCGTTTCTTTTCGTTGGCCTCGTCTTCAGTATAATTATTTCAAAAAAAGTCTTAGGGCCAATCACGAAATTGGTTAACACGATAAAGGCAATTAAAGCTGGTGATATCGAGCGGCGTGCTCCCATCGATGGTTCAGGTTGTGAAACTGATGTATTGGCATCAGAGTTTAATTCACTTGTTGAAAAAAATAACGTTCTAGTAAAAAATATTAAGGAAACGGTTGATAATGTCGCTCATGATCTCAGAACACCGCTGACTCGATTTAAGGTCAGTGCAGAATTGGCACTATCTGAAAAAAATAATTTAATAAATTTAAAAACCGCCCTTGAAGAGGCAGTTGAAAACTCTGACTCAATTCTTGCTCAACTAAATACAATAATGGATGTAGCAGAGGCAGAATCAGGCACACTTAATCTTCGACAAGAAAAAGTCTCACTAAATCGCCTCTTAATGAATGTTTTGGAGCTTTATACTTACGTTGCAGATGAACGAAAAATTCAAATTTTGTATGTTCCCACTGAGAATTTAACAGTTTATTGTGACATACAGCGAATGACCCAGGCCTTAGGGAACATCCTTGATAACGCAATTAAGTATTCTAAAGAAAATACGGTTATCAACGTTTCTACAATGGTTCATAATAATGTAGTAACAATTGCAATAGAAGATCATGGACTAGGAATTTCAGAATCTGAACTTTCTAAAATCTGGACTAGACTTTACAGGGGTGATGCAAGCCGATCTACTACGGGACTTGGGATTGGCCTTAGTTTAGTGAAGGCAATTGTTGGGGCCCACAATGGTAAGGTCGAAGCCCATAGTACTCACGGAGTAGGTACAAAAATTCTTATAACATTACATCTATGTAATGCTGATGAAATAAACAGGTAATTCTAGCTTGGTAGTGTATTTCTGTACTTAAAAAGGAGATACACAAATGAAAACATTATTTACCGTATTAATTATTTCCATTGTTATGAAATCTTACGCCGCAAATCATCAGGCTCTTAAATTCATTCCGGGTGGAGAGATTGTTCAAGAGAAACTACGTGAAGTTAAAGTGAAAACACCTCAAGGAACTATCGTTGAAATTGAGTTTAACGGAGACGGTTCTTTTGAAGAAGCTTCAGGCGACAATCTCGAAAAAGATATTTTTATGCCAGATAGTGGTCTTGTAACTCTTAAAGACGCAGTTGAGTCACTAAAAAAGGAAGGTAAGTCTCCGGTTGGAGATTGGGAGTTAGACCACAGTTTCCTGGGTGGATGGGGATATAAATTTGAAGGATATGAAAATGGGCAAAAATTTGATTATTACGTTGATGCAAAGACTGGAAAACTTGTCAAAAGTAAACTTGATGACTAGGACTTTGCTCTTGGTTTTGCTCGTGATCAGTTGTTCGTCTCCTAAGCATCGAGTTGGGGACAAACAACTGAGAGAGAAAAACATACCTTCATTTTTGAGGAAATTTTCTCAAGGGCTTGAAGATGCAGATTTTTTTGAAAAATGGAAAGAGAACGGCGACAACTTTTATGAAGTTAAGAACAAACAAGTTTCGATCAGTGTTTCGAAATCTGGAACTTTAATTGAGAGAGAAGAAGATATTTCAGAAGAGCTGATACCGTCTCACATAATGGAAGCTATCAAGTCTTATATTCATAAAAATTATCCTGAATCAAAGATAACCGAAATGGAGAGTAGAGTTACCCCCTCTGGGCGGTTTCTTGATGTTGAAATTCGTCATCCATCTAGTCCGAGTGGATACTGGGAGCTTACTTTTACAGAAAATAAAGGCGAGTTCGTAGGAAAGGAAATTGAGGATTATGAGACCCCAATGACTTTAAACTAATGAAAAAATCTCTTTTATTACTTCTTGTATCTTATGTTTCGATTGCTTACGGTAAGAATGTATCTACAACTGGTGCTGTGACTTTTCTGTCACTTTCAAAAAGAATGTCAGCATATTCATCAATCAACTTTTATCATTATGATATATTCGGAATTGGAAACGAACATTTCAAAGAGAAAGATTATAGTTCAGGTCTGGTTCTGACATATTTTCAGACGTCATATTCTTATCAGCTTCTTCCTGCTCTGCAACTGACTGCTGGTCATATCTTTCAAGCGACGAATCCCCTCGAAGATCATCTTGAAAAAGAAAATCGTATATTTCAGCAAATTCTTTTCTCACGTTTTACAAACTGGTTTGCTATTACACACCGAGTACGTCTTGAAGAAAGATTTATTGACAAGGATGCTGGTTCAGAATTTAAGACGAGAGTTCGGTACCAGATTGGAGTAAGACGTGCTTTGAGAGGAGTAGAGATAGATCCCGAAGAGATTTATTTCAATGCCTATAACGAGTTTTATTTCTCTACCACTGGTGAGAGAAACGCTTTTTATAGTGATAACTGGACATTTATGGGAGTTGGTTACATGACGAAAAATTGGGGTGCAATTGAAGCAGGTCCTTTGGTTCAATGGTCAGTTATTAACATAGAAAAAGATACTCGAACTAACTATGCACTACAGGTGGGATGGATTTATAGATTTTAAAAGCAAAGATACACGTTGTGGTATCAGAAAAACTTTCGAGGGTTTTCTTCAGATTAATAAGTCCCAGATCGACCCTTAAGCATCGAAGCTACCTATTCTTTTTTTACTGAGAAATATTCATTAGGAACATGAATTCCACGTCTGACAATTTTCTCTGTCATAATTGTTTCTTTTAAGAAGAAGAGAGAAAAAAGAAAGGCAGCACTGTTACCTAGGAGTAAAGGCGCAACTCCAAAATGTGCTCCTGTTACTTCCAGAGCAAACACTGTAGAAGTTAATACAGCTCTTGTGGCCCCTGAAAACATGGAAGACATACAGACCAACGCAGTGACTTGAGGAAGAATACCAATATCAGGAAAAAAATATATTCCAACATAACTAAGAACGACTCCTAGACTACTGCCGAAAGTTAGTAATGGGGCCAGCGTTCCACCAGATGTTCCACTACCAAGAGCGACTGCCCAGGATAAAAATTTGTAAAAAAATAATGTGATGGCCGGTACAAGAAGCAACTTTCCTTGAAGTGCATTTATAATATTAATATATCCCACTCCTAGGCTTCGAGGATCAAGATACCCAATTATCCCAACAACTAATCCCCCAATCATTGGCCACCACATCCAATGGATAGGTAGTTTTTCGAAAAGGTCTTCAATGTAAAAAACGATCTTGGAAACGATACATGCAACTGCACCGGAAATTGCACCTGCACAGAAATAAAAAAGAGAGTTCCATCCACCTACAACTTCAGTTAAATCTCCTATTGGAAATTCTGCTACCGTGTGACCAGAAGCGAGACGAACCGAATGAGCTGCTGAAACAGCGATAAGGACTGGAATAAAAGATGTCGCCGAAAATTCGAAGAGAAGTAACTCAATACAAATAAAAACCGCCGCAATGGGTGTACCAAAAATGGCAGTCATTCCGGCAGCTGCACCTGTTGCAAGGAGAATTTTTCTTTCATTCTCTTTGAAATATAAATGCCGACCAATCCATGATCCAACTGCGCTTCCAGTTGCGATAATAGGACCTTCAGCTCCGAAAGGTCCGCCTGACCCAATAGAAATAGCCGCAGAAAGAGGTTTTAATAACGTCATTCTACGAGGAATTCTACTTTCTTTAGTAAGAATGTTTTCCATTACTTCAGGAATTCCATGACCTCTGATGGCCTTGCTACCATAGCGGGCCATTAAACCAACAATAAATCCCCCCAATACTGGAATGAAAATATAACTAAGGGGAAATTGATGCTCACCCAATTCCAATCTGTGAGTAGAGAATGTTTGGAACCAGAATAAATTTGTGAAAAATGAAATTGAAAGAAGAAGAATTTTTGCAATTAAAGTAGAAAGTATTCCAATGAGGGCAGACACTAAGCATAAGACAATCATTTTTTTACGATTGAGTTCTATTTTTTTATACATTCAATATCCTTAAAGATTTGGCCAAAGTTAATCTGAAAGGTAGGAGGCTGCAATGTGCATTGAATCGAAACAGCGCATCATTTTATGGAAAATTTTTAACATGAAAGATCTGTATTCCCACTCCTTTTGAGCGTAGCCTCTGGAAAGCTTCCGTGGATTCTATTCCAAGTTCGTAAGGCCCAGATTCACCTCATCATCGACTCGCAGGCATCAAAGTGGCCTAAAGCCATGACTATTCCTAGCACTGGGAAGTGGAGGTCACATTTCCTCAGATTAAAAGGTAACTGAGAGTTTTTGATTCTTTAATTGTACTTGGTGACTTTAAATTCATAAATGCCTGCTTAATTTTCCTCTTAGGCAGCGAATTTATATCTAAAGTCACTTTTTCCTTCAATGATCCTTTCAAATCGTTTTAGTTGATCATTCAGCTCTTTTCTAAGTTCTATAGGATTAAGGCTCCCATATTTTTCCTTAAGCTGAACCTTTTGATAAAGGCTTAGTTCCTTGGACTCCATCAATCTTTGGTATGGGGTCTTAGGGGAATCATAGAGCCTTCTATACTTTGATCCAATTCTTTCTACTTTGATGCATTTCTGCTGAGGAACAAAAAAGTTAGCAAGAATATTAAAATAGCTTTGATAAATCTCATTCATAATGATTGTGAGTTCTTCTCGATCATAGCGTTCATAACCAAACAGCTCGCGGACATGAGTAAAATTCTTTTGCTCGACATGGGCATTATCATTTTTCTTGTACGCTCTTGAACGTGTAAATATTAAGCCTTGTTCATCAACGAGGAATTTTTGAAGCTGATCGTTTATGAACTCAGTGCCGTTGTCAGTATTTACCTGTTTGGCAGTAAAGGGGAGTTTCCAGAGTATTGAAGCAAAGGCAGCTGTGACTGTAGTCCCTGTTTTGCCATAGATGGCCCTATTTTCAGTCCAGCCCGAGAATTCATCTGTAACAGTCAGACTCCAAATGAAAAGCCCTGAGAGAGAATTTCCACAGTGAGCAACTGTATCGGCCTGGAAGTGTCCTGGTTTTTCTGACTTAAAATCCATCTCTTTGATTGGAATAGTGTTTAAAAATGTTTTTGCTCTTTGGGTGCCAGTTCTTTTACGTCTCGCAAACTGGTTACGATATTTTTGAAGATATCGATCCACTGTTGAATGAGACATCGCTAAGATTTCCGCCTTTATTTCATTCGTAAAATCTTCACGTTGGTAAAAGTCCAACCAGACCGGAAAAGCTGCAACCATTTTCTTTGAGTTCATGCGGCCCATGATGTGCCATAAACGCTTCAAGTGATGTATCGCTTGGTCTGAGTATAGCTTTTTCTTCCCAGAACTCTTAGGTCCTTTTTTGTGGCTTTTAGCGAGGATTCTAATGGCCCATTTTCTATTGTAACCAGTGACTTCGCAAAGCTCAGTCAGGATGGTGGACTTTTCGGCCTTGGCGGCCTTGAAATATCGTTCACGAATGGCATTTAAATAGGTAGTTTTGAAGTTCAAAGTCATAGGTTTACCTTTGTTTTGGTGTCCTCAATGTGAGGAAACAGATCCAATCGAAAGGTAAGTTTTAGTTCAGCTCGGTGTCTTTTATCAAACCTATGATTTCTGGGGAGGGATAGCAAAACTTGTTGAATTAAGGGGTTAAGTGGTAGTTTCATAACAGCAACATCCTTGTAAGTTGAATTGAACTGAGGAAACAGTTCTCAAAAACTTCATTTCAGTTGTGTTTTTAATGAGGAAATTCGAGGTGAGAAGACGCTGGAACGATAATGCCAATTATCGTGCGGCTTAGTTAAGGATTAACAGTTTAATCACGAGAATGTTTGTAACCTTCATTGAAGAGCTGATCTGCTGACAATTTCTGGGCTTCAATAAATCTTTGCTCAGCAGTTTCTTTCAAGGCGTACACGCCAAGGTTATAGTGAATGAACCATTGATTCTTATCGTATAGTTCAATCCCAACAACGCCATAGCGGCTATCAGTTCGCTCACAAAGTACAGTAATTGTCTTTTGCTCTTTTTGTATAGTGGCGGCTAGAACCTTTGAGGAAAAATAAAATTCAGGGTGTTGTTCATATTTTTCAGTGTAAGCAAAAACTTCACCACCTTTGATATTCAAAAAATACTCTTCAAGTCGATCACTTTTAAAAGATTCAGGACACTGAGGAAAATAACTTGGAGCAAACATATAGGTGGCTGCCCATAGAGTTTTAGATATATCGAGACCGGGTTCTCTGCCGAAGCCAGCTTCGTATCGGTTGAGTGGCTTATAAACTCTTTTTTCAAATGAAGCACTGTTATTGAATGCACTTCTGTATGTGCTTGGCCTATAAACTTTATTTTCTTGGCTGGCCCAAACCGCCATACGATTTTTGCAGTTTTGAGCTTCTTCCTTTGTCACTGTTCTCATCCAAGAATAATTTGGTTCAAGTTGGTGATTATTGAGCATAGAGGGATTCTCAAGAAAAGCCTCAATGCTGCCACAAAGATATTCAATCTTCTTTCTTGTGACAGGATTTTGAAGGGAGTTTTCAAGTCGAGTGAGCCATCTTAAATTTTCTGGTCGATTATTCTTTCTATTGGAATCTATATGATCGACCACATACTTCGGATCAGGTGGGTCACCGTGAAATGCGGTCGCAACGATTCGATGGATACGAACACTTGATAGATGCAAATATCCATTTTCTAGATTTTCTTTTCCAAATGTCCACTGGTTGTCATTTGCGCGAATACGTTTACCTTCGGGTGTATGGCGTAGAATCGCTCCGTTATCTCGAACTGAATAATGTTCCCCTTCAAATATACATTTCTTTTCTTGAGTGTAGTCGTTTAAGCCAACTGATACATTATCCATCTTTGTCCTCAGTATATTCAGTAAATGGAATGCCAGTGTCTCGACACCAGTAAACTTTCCCTCTCTTTATCCAGTAGTGACTATAACAAGTGCTAATGTCACGCACCGATGGATATACAGTGAGTATCATCATCCAGTTCATGTAAACCTGCCACGAAGGCCGCCTCTTTGTGCTCAACGAGAGCATCGTCGTGCTTCCGCAACCGCATGGACATTTCAGATAAGCCCACTTCTGATAATCCTTATTTCCCACAATAACGATCTCTCCATTGGAGAGAGAATCAGCGGCTGGATTATCGTCTGCATAGCGGGCGACAAAGTTAAATCCAAATTGTTTAAGAACAACTTTTTTAATCTTCATAAAAATCATAACGAAATATCCAAAAATGGAATCATATCACCACGGCCATGATATTTTTTGTTACTACAAACAGGACATTCAGAACGAGCAGCCGCGCCAGTTCTTCGCTCTTCACAGGTAATATATTTTCTTCTACGTTCAGCAGCTCCGCTATGCTCCCCACGGAAGCCTTGTAATCTATCAATAAGTTCAGTTACCGCCATTGATGCCAAATCGGTAGTAAATGTGACCACTGAAGGACTTGGGTTGCCTTCGCCCTCAACGTACTCTTCCTTAACTTGTTTCTCGTACTCTTGAGGATTATTTTTTCGCAAAGTTTCAGCGTATGCCTTCTTGGGATTAATTACATTTCTGCACAACAAACAAACTTCATTAGGGAATAGATAAGTAATACGCCCATCAAGAGTTTGAAGAATTGGTGGAGAGGTGTTTTCCTGTACTTTAATCGCAAGGCCCATATCAATGACTGGTATTAAGTAGCAGTAAGCGATTCGATTCAGGATCATTCGCCCAAGATGATCGTCGGTACATCCAAAGATAAGGTCAACGCTTTTAAGGGCATCCTGACATTCTTTGGATTCAACGGTTCCTTTAATTGTTTTTACAATCGTATCTAGCTCCATTGCCTGAATAGCGTTCTTAACGACTTCAACTTTTGATTTTTTATTTTTCACGTCTGATGCAGATGAGCCGTGCAGACGATTAAGATTTGTTTTTTCTACAAGGTCATCATCAATTAGAAGGATATTTCCAATACCTAATCGTGCCAATAGCATTGCTGTCGGGCTTCCTGTTCCGCCACAACCGATGACTGCGACCTTGATCCTTTGTAGATCATTATTTAGTGCCGGCCCAAATGCGAGTGCCTGCCGAGCAAATTCTTCTTTGGAAAGCTGAGTGTGCTTTCCTTCATAGTGAAGCGTGATTCTTTTTCCGATGACTCTAATTAGAGCAATCGGACGAGTTTTATTATTCTGCCAAACTCGTGCAATAAGATTTTCGTTTCGTTCGATAATAAGACTGAGCTGTGGGCGTTTGCTGCCATTACGATTCGAGGCAAGTTGAAAAAATCCTGATTCTCCTACATCATCAGTTTTAGAAAAATACAGATGTCCCTTAGGGTGACTGTGAACCAACGCTACAGCAAAGTCTTTTTCTTCTGCCAATTTTAGAATTTTCAGGTAAGTTTCATGCTTAAAGGTAACGTCGGCGGTAGAGGAGGAAATGATTTCTTCATCAGGGATTAGATGAACCTCTCTCGATAAAAATCTTTCCTCTTTTTTTCCAGTCCATATCTCATTTTTAATTTTAGATCGACCACATAAAAGGAAGGCAGCTCCTTCTTTACCATCACTTCTGAAAGTTGCTTTTTTAAGTTGCTCATAATGTTCTTCGGTGATGGTAAGAGTGTCGAGGCTCATGCGCGTGCCTCTACTAAAGCTTGTTGAATGGCTTGAATAAAAGTGTGAATACCGTCAATTCCTGGCCTCCACCCATCGGCAGTAAGATGGCGTGACCACCTTTGCCACTGGATTGAATTAAATTGCAGAGGTTGGTCAGCCGCTCGTGCCTTCTTCTGCTCTTGGTTCAAGAGAACTTCTGGAGAGTTGTAAAACATATCGAGACGATTATCAGGGTATCCAACAGGTATGAGTACCAAGAGATCGACTTTATCGAGGGTAAATTTGTTAGCAGGAAGGAGCCAATTTTTTAAAATGATCCCACGCTGATTACCCTCGGTATATTCTTGGTACTCGTATCCTTTTTCTTTAAGATAATCCCTGTCTCTTTCTGGTAGGAAAGACATAATTACCCCTCAGTGGTTTGAGTTTCACCAGTAAAGAAGTGCTCACGACCTGGAGGCGTTAAATCAATCGCCTCACTATCACCTACAGGTTGGTCATCACGAGGGCCATTTACCTTCAACCAAACACCAGCAGTAGGTTTCGCACCTACAAGCTGCTTGATCTGGATTCCAGTAATAGTTTCGTTTTGCCAATCAAATGGTTTTTGGTCGACTAGGATTTTATAGACTTCAGGTTTCTTGTTTTCATTTTTTTTATCGCTCATAAATTACTCCTCTTAATTTTTATCTTTTGGGGGACAGGGGTCATTTCCATAGCTATTCTTTTCGCCGATCTGTCCGTTACTCTTGTGAATAACGTGCTCAGTTTCAGCACGCTTCGCCTGACGGCGACCTTCAATCTCGGCGTTAGTTTTAGTTTGATGTTTGGAAATAGTTTTTCCATCCTGTTTGTTTGCCCAGCCATTTCCGCTAGGNNTAGGAACGGTGTGCACTGGTTTCTTACTTGCCATATAGCTATCCTCCATGAAATTTTCTGATTAAATTAACCTGTTTAATCAGAGAGTTTTAAAAAAAACTGCATTATGCAGCCCTTGTTATTACATATGGTAGCACGGATTCTGGTTAAATCAAGCAGTTTAACGAGATTATTTGATCGCTAGGAAGTTGTACTCAGTACCACCGCTTTCAGCAGCGACTTTTTCACCTAATAAGAGGCCCTGATCGAGCATTTTTTTGAGCCTTACACTGGCATTTGGAATCTTAATATCTAGTTTTTTAGCAGCCATTGCAGTCGTAACTACTTCATTTTTCATAATAAAATCAAGAAGTTCTCTTGTACCTTCGCTAAGTTCAGGACCAATTACATCATAGCCCTTATCTTTAAGAACAATCATGGGTTGATCTTTTGCTTTGGCGGCGTAGTCCCAGTTATCCATGAGGTCTTTTGATGCAAAATCTTTCAAATAGAAACCAATTTCGCCTCTTTTGGCCTTAGCTAGCGATACAACGCTTTCCCGTGCAAAAGAAGCATCCATCATCTCCATGTCCTCAAAAGAGATACCAATCGTTTTGCTGGCAGGGTGTTGATCTAATTCAACTTGAAGTTTTTGATACACTTGACGACCCAGACCGTTACCGAAAGCAGTCTCTTTACCAATGATGTCTCGTAGTTTAATGATGGTTTTATTCTGATTCATCTGTTTAATTTAATCAGCAAAATGAGGTCTAGTCAATTACGAAGTCGAAACAAATGTGAGTCCCAAGAATTTTCGTAAGATTCTTTTTCTCAATAACACGTTTTAGTTTTTCGTCTTCAAAAATAAATTCCAGACTAAAATTTTCTTGGCGTACTGAATACTTCGCCTTGAACTTCAAAGCTCTGTCTCGACTTGTTTGGAATCCTAATCCACGGCCAGCACCGTATCTGCTAATTAAGCCCTTGCTCATTACCTCAGTAACAAGTGCAATATCGTTATCAACACTTGCTTGATGGTATTTATCATAAAGTTTTTTATGATGTGCTTGCAGAGATGGCCTTAATGAGGATGCAATGCCAACGCCACTATCAGAAATAATGGTTTGAATGTGTGGGCTACTACCGCCATATCTTTGAAGACCAGCGAATCCATTAAAAGGTGCTTCGCTGTGATCCTGAATGTTACCTGTGAGTTCTGCAAAAATTGTAGAAACCGCAGTTTTATATTCATTATTCACAAGAGCAATAAACTTATTTGTAAGTCTTATCACAAGCTCATCTTTTGCACCTTCGTCCTCGTGAGGAGTAACCGCCCCAAGCTCGGCTAGATTGTCACTTTGGCCTTTATGGATTTCAGCGGTCGAGGTCGTTGGTCTTTTCGGTAAGACATTAACATTTTCGTGAAGGTGATCGAAAAATCCAGCTCGATTTAAATATCCTTTTGACTGTCCACTATTAGTAAAATCAATCGTCACATTTTTATCATTAAAGGCGAGTTGGTTACATAGGGCCAGAAAACGTGCAAGAGCATCAAGCATGAAGCTACAGCCATCTAGAATAAAAGTAACTGATGAAGCAGCCTCAAGATCACCATTCGAGTTAAATAAAGATGACTCAAATGAGTCACAGTCAACCCAGTTTCCAGAAAATGTTACAGTCGCCTCATTCATGGACGCAAGCCTCCATGTAAAATCAGTCTCGTTCTTTACAAAAGGGTCTGGGCTTCTATAGAAAAGCTGATTCACCTCTTTTCTGGTGCAACCGATTTCTTTTGCAATTTCCTTTGCAGTAAGATTAGGTTTCTTTTTAAGAAGTATTTTAATTTTCTCTAACATTACTATTCTTCACCATACAAAATGCGTTAAATCCCAAAATACTTCTCGAAAAAGGTTTTAAGCTTATCAAGCACCAAAGACTTCTACCACGTTTTCATGTCAATTCTCTAAAAAGTGTCTTAAAGTTAGACAAAAAATCAGAATCAAGGGGTGTCTTTGGCTTCTTATCAAATAATGAAATCAAAGGGCATTCATGATATAAAATGACAAAGTCTTGAAGAGCTAACAAAAAAAGATCCAGACCTCCATGCGCTTGTAGAAACTTTCGAAATTCACTCCACTCTTTTTGTGATAAATTGTGCATCTCTAAAATGGTTATGAATCTACATTCACTCTGGTGTTCTTTTACATATTCGCCAATTCCTCCTGCTAAGCTTGCAGCAAATTGAAAGCGTGCTTGTTTTTTTGTCGAATTATCTTCTTTCTAAGCTTTGAAATTCCAAATATTCGCTTAATTCATCTTCAGTTAAAGATGGCCTTGTTTCTTTTAGTGCTTTAATTAAAAGAAACATATTTATTTCTGTATTCATTGAAAGTGCTGCTCTTGCAGCATTGTCAACTGCAAGCTTAATGTCTGAAGCAACATATCCATTTGACATATTTGATAGAACTTCAGGAAGAATATCAAATGAGGTTGGCCGGTCTTCAAGCTCCATTTTAATAAGTTCAATACGTGCATTGTAATCAGGTGGGGGGATAAATATTCTTTTGTCCATTCGTCCTGATCTTATTGCAGCGGAGTCCATCCTGTCCGGGAAGTTAGTCGCCCCTATAACCAATACGTCTCTTGCGCCAGCACTTTCAATCTGAACCAAAAACTCATTGATCTCAGACTCACGATATTGTTGACTCCCAGAAAGTGACTCTCGCTTAGGGAGCAAGCCAGATACTTCATCAATAAATATAATGGATGGTGCAATACTTAGAGCTTCCTTAAAAGCTTTAGCAATATTTCCTGATGTTGCATGGATGTAGGGACTTCCTACATCCGATTCGCGCAGCTCAATCATAGGGACGCCCATTTCTTCTGCAATTTTTCTAGCGATATAAGTTTTTCCGCATCCTGGAGGGCCAAAAAGTAAAATTCCATTTGGTATTCCAAGTTTATACTCCTTGTATTTATCACGATGAATGAAAGGATGAATAATATCCCTGATTAGAATTTGCTTTAACTCATCCATGCCAGCGACAGCATCAAGTCCTGTTTTAGAAATTATACGATGTATTCTTTGAGTGAAATCTTCATTTGTATGAGAAGGATAGCGCTTGCCTATAATTTCTTTCCCGGCGGCAATAATTTTTTCATGTTCGATTTGGCGATCCCGAATTTTTGTTTGTAGTTCAGCGTCTTTAAACAAATAAAGATAGTTGCCATCAGATAGCTTATAAATTTCTGTGAAATTTCTTCGTTCTATAAAATCTGCGATCGCCACTTTATCTTGAAGTAGCCATCCGTTGGGCAATGTAGGACGTGATGATGGTTGAGTATTCATTTTTTTAAATAAAGATTTTTACCTAGTTGTGAGCCTGCGACTATGCAGGCAATCCATGCTCCTGCACCTAAATACCATGTGGTATTTGCTAATGTTATAAGTCCTACAAAAAATGCCACTGTCTGGATGTTTTTTGTGAATTTATGGTAATGTAGATAAGGGATTGCTTCCTTCCAGATTGCTGATCGGCAAAGAAATAAAAACGCAACCTTTGAATTTTCATCAGATTTTATTTTTTGTGATAATTCGACTACAGATTTGTCATCTTCATCTATCTTTTGGAATTGTTTTGTAGAAGCATTAGCTCTAGCATCTTTTTCATATTCGCTTACCAATTCACGTACTTTATCACCGTTTAAGTTAAATATGCCTAGAGACTTCCACATCTCTTCAAAAACTATTTTCATTCCGTTCTCATCAAGCTTATCAAGCGATCGCTGAAATACTTCTCCGCAGAAGTTAAACAACGCCTGTGCTTTCATATTCAGGAAAGTTTCTTCTTCTCTCATGTGCGTTGGCAAAGATTGTTCCTCTTCTAAAAAAACGTCCCACTTAACACGATTTGAACTGTCTTTTGTCCGAGAAACTAGATTTTTAACGAATGCCTCGAAAGCGGCATTATCTTCAAGCTGAGCCTTGTCTCTTTCGGCCTGGAGCTGAAAACTGTCGGAGGATGAAATTGTTATTGCAGAATTTAAAAAATCCTTAGAAAGTGCTAAGTCGCCATTGTCGTTGTATGCAGCAATAGAAAAGTCTCGAAAACTTTTTGCACAGTTTTCGCGTAACACTCTGATAGGGGAATACTCGTCCAAGCCGTAAGCGGATAGTTCTTTGAGGGCAGATTCAATTGCAATTTTCTTAGTCCGTAATTTAATTGAATCATCTTTTTCCATATCAACTTTATCAATCTCCGTCTTAACTTTTGAGATGATTGAGGCCAGGATATGATCTTCTATCCCTCGACCAACAACACCTGTTTGTTCAAAAAATGTTTTAACAAAGTAAGGGGTTGGATTTTTCCTAATTAAATCAAGAGTCAGCCACGATAGATATTCAAACAGGTTTGTTCTTAATTCATTAAAAGAAGCTACGTTAGTTCCAAGATCATCTGTTAGCTTATAGTGTTCTTGGTAAAAACTCCAAAATTGGTCAGAAGTTATAATATCTCGCCATAAAACGAGTGACTTCATAAAATCAGCCTCGTTACCCGTATGATAAGCAGAAATAAAGTGTGCCAGTGCCTGATTCTTTTTTGCAATCCAGTTAGAAGAATTGGCTGACAAGTTTTTCCAATAAGAAATAGCAGTATTATATTCACCCTTAGAAATTGATTTTAAAGAACTAAAGTCTTGAAGTGTGGGAGTTTCAAACCAAAAAAATGCTTCGATCAAACGAGTTTTTATGCTACATAATTGTTCGACTGCTTTTTTGATGTTTTGTTCAGTTCTGTAGCTTGCCATATCTGTAATGTCTGTCTCGTATTTTTCAGATTCTTCGATACGAGCTAAATTCAGCAGATGATTAGCGCGTTTTCTGATTTCTTTAATATCAACACCTGTTGACAGGCCTAAAATATGATGTGCATTTCTAATTAGTCTTACTGCTTCCATTATCTTGTTATCCCTGATTTAAGTGTTTTGGCTGCGGCAGATGCACTTTGGTCATTCAATGCAAGCATTGCTAAAACTCCTGCTCGGAGGGCATCAACATCATTTGATTGCATTGCTTCTTTGCATTTTTCAACGATTTTAGTTATTTCAGCTTTATTCTTTGACTGTTCTTTTACTTTCTCGGCTTCTTTTACCATGCCTACTAAAAATGCGGGATCGCTAAATAGCCATTGGATGTGGGAGCGTCCTAACTTTTCAACTTCTTGTTTAAGGATAATTGCATCTTTTGTTTCGATAGCTCTTACACATTCTTGTTTTATTGCGCCAAATGTTTCAGCGTACTCAGAACGTTTTTCTTTGGGATTTGCTTCCGCAATATATCCCTGAACCTCTTCTGCAAGCTGATAAAACTCTGCAACATTGCGATCGAATTCAGCTCTTGCTTCAGCATTATCAATTGCAACCATTAAGTCTTTTAATTGTTTTGCAGCCTTACGTTTTTGATCTGAGTCAGAAGCACTTTTTTCAATTGTTGTCTTAAGGTCCGAAATCATTTCATTTACTTGTGCTGAATTTTCTCCTGAATCATCTTCTGGTATTGTCGAACTTCTATGAGATTGTTCACTGAGTGTCTGCTTTAGATCATTTACAGAAATATCTTCATCATAAATGGTAGCTCGCGCGTTTAACGTCAGATCAATTTCAGGTAAATATGCTTTTACTGATAACTGACGTGATTCATCAATACTAATCGTAATATCAACAGGTGATCCTTTTTTTAAATTGGCATGGATCATTTCACCCGTGATAGCCAAATCACATACAAGTGAATTTCTATTAGGTGTACTCGATTCTCCTTCATACACCCGCACTGGCAACGCGTTTTCTACTTCTGACGCTTTTACATCAGCAACCGTGTAATATCGTTTTGTCGCAGCAACAGGTAGAATGCTATTTTTTTGAAAGAAAATATCCATTATTTCATCTTCGGCAAAGCCTTTCGCAGAAGATAAAGACAAGATTGATACTCCTAAAGAGTGAGGCAACGGTGCCCCAGAGATAGATACGCCCCTTGATACTGAAACGGCATCAGGTTGACCCTCAAGCAAATTTCCGTCCGAATCTTTAAGATAAATCCAAAATTGAGTGGATTTCTTTGGCGTTGGTAGTTGAACAATAAACTTATCATTTTTAAAGAGGACATCGCCTGATGTATAACTTTTGTCCTCAGCTTGAATGCATATTGTATGAGCAGGTTTTGCATTTAATGAAGGCAGTTTAACCTTCCCAGTGATTGTTTGCTGATCTTCAGAAGTGACTGGTAAATAATTTATATCAAGTTGATATACTGGCAAGTCAGGTAGGTTACAGTTTGATTTCTTTAATGCTGTCACAGGAACTTGTTGAGCAAATAATGCTGCACCTTTTGCTACAACGGTCAGAGGGTCTTGGCTTCCATCTACTTTAACTTTCAGCTCACTCTCAAGATATGACCGCAATACAGGCATTTGAGTCGGCCCACCAACAAGTACAATTTTCCCTATAGAAGTTCTATCTACATGAGACTCTTTTATCGTTTCTCTGCAAATATCTACCGTCCTTTTAAAAATGGATTGGCAAGCATTTAATAAGTCTTTGCGAGTAAACGTAAGTGATTCGCTGATAGTAGAGTTTTCTAAATCAATTTCAATGTCTATAGTTGTAGTGTCTGATGTTGTTAGATCAATTTTTCCTTGTTCTGAACATACTCTCAACTTTTTATGAAGATTTTGATCGTTATATGAATGGGTGTGACCTTTTGCTTTCAACGCTGGAATAATAAAATTATCTGCGATAGCGGCATCAATATCTTTACCGCCAAGAAAGTTATCTCCTCCATGTGCTAAGACAGTCAGAGACCCTCCCCGTGAAGCAACAAGAGCAACATCAAATGTACCACCACCTAGATCATATACAAGCCAGTTGTCATCCGTGTTCGTGGAGAATCCATAAGCAACGGCGGCGGCAATTGGCTCTTGTAGAAGAACAACATTTGAAATACCAGAAAGATCACCAGCTCTCTTCGTCGCCTCTGATTGCAAAGTAGAAAAGTGAGCAGGTACTGTAATTACAGCGGATGAAAGTGAAACTTCTGCATATTTTCGAGAGATATCAGCAAGCAATGATTTTAAAATCTCTGATGAAATCTGCTCTGGACTGAGTGGAGAACCGTAGCTTGGCAAAATAACGGTTTCATTAGTTCCCATGAGTCGCTTTACTTCAGCTCTCCAGTTTTTAGCTGACTCAAGGCTTGAATCGTCGATAGCTTTTCTTTTAGCTTTGCTTCCAACTACAAGCTTTCCATTTTTGTCGGCAAATACAACAGAAGGGGTGGTTTCTTCACCGTTGGAATTTTTGATAATCTCAACTTCACCATTTCTGACAACAGCAATAGCAGAATTTGTAGTTCCTAAATCAATTCCGACTTCAATTGTTTTCAAATTGCTCCTTCTTGGCCTAGAGGTTACTCATGAGTAATAGGACGAAACAGAACTAAAGTTCTGAATAATCAATACTCCTCATTAAAGAGTCACCGACTAGTAATGCCGTTTGTTCCCTAACTTATCGGATAGACAGGAAAAAACTTAATGGGCATAGAGGATATTAAGAATTACGAACGATCAGTAAATGTTTGAAATTATTAAATTAAGTAGATGCAGTTTGTTTCTAAAGAAAATTCCAAGATCATCCCGCGAGACAAGTGTCTCACAAATGAAACAACTGTCTCAAGATTCCTTAATTATTCAGAATACTTGACACGGTCATGTGTCCATAATAAAACCCTGCCCGAATCAAGGCTCGATAAGAGTTATTTGGGGTAAGTATGAATCAAACTACAACAGCAGAGGCCAAGAGCTACTTCAATTTCAGCTCAGGTTTCCTTCTCGCAATCGTCGCAAACATTCTTTGGGGAACCACGTTCCTGGCAAGTAAGTACACGCTTCAGGCATGGGGGCCATTCACATCGGCAGCACTACGCTTTGGGATCGCTACCGTTTGTTTGCTGGTGATCTTGAAGGCGTTGAAAAAGAAAATTGAAATGCCAGAAACAACAAATCAGTGGATAGGTCTTCTCATTATCGCCACATCTGCTTTTGGAGTTCTATATCCAATGCAGCTTGCGGGCCTCAAGTTCATTCCATCGAGTTTGTCGGCAGCAATCATGCTTATCTCGCCACTTGCTGTTCTTGGTTTAAGCCGAACGGTTCTGAAAGAAAAACTTTCACCACTAAAATATGTGGCCCTCATTTTCGGAGTCGTGGGTGGAACGATTATTCTTTCATCAACCAACAACCGCTTGAGTATTGATCTGAACTCAGATTTTTTTATGGGGTTGATTTTAACTCTCGCAGCAGCAGTGAGTTTGGCAGTGTCAGCGATTGCTACTCGCAAATACTCTAAAGAAATATCGAGTGCATCTATTACATTCTGGACGATGGCGATTGGATTTGTGGAACTAACACTTGCCGCATTTTTCTTTGAAGAAAACGTGATGGCCACAATCACTACTAACTCAAACACACTTTCCTGGCTCTCACTTTCCTTTTTAGCGTTTGTTTGTTCATCATTCTGCTTTTATATCTGGAACCACGCTCTTTCGAAGGCTTCTCCTCAAGAGATTGCATCTTCTATGCACATCAAAACACCTACAGCAGTTTTAATTGGCGTATTTATCGCTGGTGAAGAACTCACTTCAAAAGTGATTATCGGCACGACACTTGTGATGTTCGGTGTATGGCTCTCTCAGCAGAAGAAGATTTGGGGGCTACAGTGAATACGTTTCAACCTGATTTGATTGTCGAAGTGACAGGTGCTTGTAATAGAGCATGTTCTGGCTGTTATGCTCCCAATGTGGTTGCCAAAGATTCAACGGAGGTTTTTGCAAAACGTCCTGAGCTTTTTTTGAAAACTGAAGCATTAAACGATGTTCTAAGTGAAATGGTTCCTGTAGAAATCGCATCTATTCGCGGTGGAGAACCAACACTACATCCAGAGCTACCAAGTATAATAAATATGGTCGCCATTCGTGCGAAAGAAGTCTTTTTGGAGACTCATGCGCGTTGGTTAATGGAAGAAAACTTTATCCCTTATTTGGGGCTACTCAAAGCAATTAAGGATAATGGAACCATCGTAAAAATTTCATTTGATAAGATGCACGGGCTAAAGGCTGAGGAGCTTCAAAGAATTACTCACTTCTTAAATTGGCATGACGTAGATTTCAGAATCGCCATCACTGAGCCAACTTTAGCTGATTACATGGAGACTCGCTCACTCTGTGGTTTTATCAAAGATGAGAAAATTATTTATCAGTCAATGGCTATAAGCGCGGATGAGCTGGTGAAGCCGACCGTTGGAACTATCAATGTGCGTGGAGAACTGAAAGCTACTCTTAATCATAAGTTTAATGTTGCACCAGAGCTGAGAGTGGCTTACGCATGAGATTTATCGCAGCTCTGATACTAATTTTAGTCGCAATCACTGCACACGCAAAAGAAGCTGTGACTGTGGGGCTCGCTTCTAATTTTTCAGAGTTAAGTACAGTTTCATTTAATCCGTTCGGAGGATATTTTCAAAACGCTATTGAACTTGCCGTGAGTGATAATAAGGCTCTACTTGATAAAGCAGAAATCAATCTTAAGCTTGTTAAGTATGACTATGGAACCAATGATATAAACGTCATCAAAAAAGCCAAGGAAGTATCGAACTCAAATGCTATCGCAGTAATTGGGTACAATTACTCTGCACCTGCTCTTTTATCAGCACCAATTCATACAGAAGCAAAAATCCCTGTCATCTATCCGAGTGCATCCGCTAATCGGCTCGGTACATTTGGAAAATACGTTCACCTTGGATCTATTAGTAATCAATTCATGGTGGAATCTCTTGCGAGGATCGCCGCTCAAACACTAAAAGCAAAAAAGATTTTAATCTTGGCGGCGGTTGATTGCGCTTACTGCATGGACTTATCCAAGAGCTTCACCGATGAAGTGAAAAAATATGGACTCACAGATATTCATAATATCCAGCTCCTTGAAAAAGAATCTGACTTTACAAAAGTAGCCGAAGAAGCCAAGAAAATGTCCTACGATGCAGTATTTGTTCCGAACCAAGAACTAACCGCAGCACGATTGATCGCGGCCCTCACAGAAGTAGGAATTGAAAAACCATTTTTAGGTGCTGATGGTTGGGGAAATGAAGGGTCTGAGTTTTTCCGAGTGTTGAAAGGTAAGAAATTTACTGGTTACTCGGTAACTCACTGGCACACGAAACTTAAAACTAAAAAATCAGAGCGTTTTGTCACCGAATACAAAAAGAGATTCAATAAACTTCCGAACGATACTTCGGTATTGGCCTATGACTCGATGACCTTACTTATTCAGGCCATTATCAAGACTAAACCACTTAATAGAGAGAATCTTGAGAAGACACTTTCATCCATTAATACGCTCAATGGAGTCACTGGCAAATCATATTGGGAACCACATCAAGCTCCTAAGAAGAATATGCTGGTGCTGAAAACAACTGACACAGGCTTTGCAATTAATCAGATCGTTGCTCCTAAAGGTGGTAGCCGGTGAGCAGCAAATCGTTAAAGCAAAAAGTGACAGATATCTCCATTTACTCATTCATTTGCATGAGTGTGATTATGTTTACTTGCTTCTGGCTCTACTCAGCGAAGAAGAACAAAATTACTGAGCATCAAATTAGAGCTGACTTAACGGTGAATCTTAGAAACCAGACGAATCAGTTTTTGCCATCATTCTTGCTTCCTGAGCAGGAACAGGGATTGACCCACATACTAAAGAAAATCAAGAGCGACGAAAGTCTGGAAGACATCAAGATCGTAAAAACAGTTGATGATATTCCAACATACTTTAAGGATTGTAGACCAAATGAAAACACAGTTATCACTTGTCCTTCAAATGACCTTTCTCTAACAGCAGTGGTCGCTCCTCTTAAAGAGATGAGCACAGTTTATGGATTCATTTTCAAATCTAAGAAGAATTCATCGGCTGCAAATCTTCAAGGGGCCATAGAGTTTGCTCTGGTATCACTTATCATAATTGGGATTGCGTTTTTAGTGATCTATCTGCGCTTAAGAATACTTATTGCGAAAACGCTCCCTGATTCGATGAGCCAGATCGTTCAATGGATTGAGGCTGAGATTGAAGGAAAAGAATTAGAAAAAATCTCACTTCCATTTAAAGAGCTGGAAGACTTGAAACTTAAAATTGGTCAGGTTATTGAACGTGCCAACAAAACTCGTGAGCAGGCCATTATCGGTCAAGTAACTAGCGGAATCATGCACGATATTAAGACTCCGCTTCAGTCCATCGTTTCAGCAACAGGAATGGTTACAGAGCAAGACCTCAATTCACCTAAGCGGATTTCACGCTTAGAAAACCTCTATAGTGTATGTGTTAAGAGTATTCCATTAGTGAACGATATTATCGAAACAACCCTGGATGGTAATAGAAATATCAATGTCGCCAAATCGAAGAGAAATTTGCGTGAAACGATTGAATCGTCACTGATGGTAATGAATGAGTTATCGGCTAATACAAAGGTTGATATTGAGCTAGATTTGCCTCAAGACCTTTATGTTGAGCACGATCCACGCCAGTTCATACGCGTGGTAAACAATCTTCTTAAAAATGGAATTGAAGCCGCAAGTGAAAGTAAGAACTCCAAAGTAAGATTGTCGGCCCTCCTTGCAGAGAACCATATTCAGCTAATCGTCGAAGATTCAGGTACTGGATTCAAGGGATCACCTGAAAAAGTATTCCGTGCATTCAGAACAACAAAAACAAGAGGTACGGGCCTAGGGCTTCTTATCAGCAAAAAGATTGTTGAAGCTCATAGTGGGAAAATAAAAGCATCTAATAATTCAGTATTTGGTGGAGCGAGGATGGAAGTGATGCTTCCTATCCAGTAGAGGGGAAATATGGAGAGATTACCAAAAGTATTAGCAATTGATGACGACCACAACTGGCTTTCACAAGTACCATTGATCCTGGAAGAACTTTGCGAGGTCGATGTACGCTCTACTATTGATCGAGGCATTGAGGCCATTGAAGAGAAGTTTTACGATGTGATCCTACTCGATATTAACTTTAAAAATGATACCCGCACGGGCCTTGATATTTTCCGCATGATTAAGGCCAAAGACCATAGTGCAGATGTAATCGTTATTAGTGGTGAAACGAATCCTCAAAAACTTATCCAGATAATGAACGCGGGCATCACGCAATTCCTGCCCAAACCTATTTGTAATGATGAAATCCGTACCGCTATCGGAAATGCTGTCCAAGCTAAAAAAATGAAACTTCGAGCACTGAATCTTGATTCAAAAAGCACTCGCTATCAACTCATTGGCCGTTCGCTTCAGATGCAGAAACTTCGTGAGCAGATCGCCCATGTGGTGAACGCTGGTATCAAAGACGTACTTTTAACTGGAGAAACAGGAACAGGAAAAGAAGTCATAGCCAAACATATTGCTTATCAAGCTGATCCAAGTCTTCGCTTCAATGTGATTCACTGTGGAGCAATTGCAGATGGTATCGCGGAATCAGAACTTTTTGGACACACAAAGGGAGCATTTACTGGTGCAGACAGAGATCGCCAGAGTGTTTTTGAAATCGTTGGCGGCGGCTTTGTATTTTTAGATGAGATTGGTGATATGCCACTTGCTCAACAAGCGAAGCTTCTCCCCGTACTTCAAG
>DLGL01000012.1:0-6824 GCA_002482685.1 Bacteriovoracaceae bacterium UBA7695
AGGGAATTTATAGTTAAACCAGACAACAGGTATTGTTTTTGAAGCCACTGCAAGTTCTTCTGTGAATCCGGTGGGTAACTCCTGAGAAAAATTTGTGGCCAGATAAAAAACGGCATCACACCCGGCAATCTGTCCGGTAGCAAAGGTCTTCAGGCGATTTCTGCTGACGCGCCAATTTTTAAATGATCCAAGAACACTCTGAAGCATAACAGAGTGAATATCCCCAACACGGTCAACTGTAGGGGGGAGATCGTTTTTGTCATAATAGATGCAGGCGTTTTTTAAATCAGGATTCGCTTCTACTGGATAGGCCCTTCCCACGGTTTGAGGTGGTTTTGGTAGCTCATACTGGAGAGGATCGTTAAACTGTGGATTGTAAAAAGGATACCGACGGTCTGGTTTCATAGGTTCAAATTCAGTATTTGATTCCATGACCTCAATGGTTTTAAAAATATGACCTTCTTTTTCTAAAGAAAGCATCGCTTTTTTAAAGTCTGTGAATCGGCTCAGTTGAGCTCTGGAATCATAGTCGCTGTTTTTACAGTAGAACTCCGCGCCTGCTACATAAAGTTCACCACAACCGGCCATCACGACTCTTGCGAGGTGAATGGGCATCCCGGGCACCATCAATTCAAGTTCTAAACGAATTCTTTTAATGGCTTCAATATCAACCTGACCTTTAGGAAAATAGAGATCAGGATCCAGAACTACCGAGAGTCCATCAACCAAAGCGGCCAATGGAAAGTCATGAGATAATGCAGAGGCGAGGGCATTGAAATCTTCTTCACCTACAACTTCGAGAAGGAGCTCTGTTTTTGGACCTAGGCTTTTACGAATTCCCTTAAGCAGGATTTCAAATCTTGGAAGAAGGGACTTTTGCGCCATTAAGTGAACAAGACCGGAACCAACAGTCAGGCGATGAACTTCATTAGTTCTTGCAACTTGAGAGTATTGAGAAAAGATCTGTCCATAAGAAGTAAGGGCAAGTTCAGGCTTCAGCGGACGGATCCGCTCGATTGGTCTAGCTTCTCCCAAATCAGGACTCGTATAAATAATCGGCTTTAATGTCATCTTTCCATCGGCCTGAGAAACACGAGTGTTCATGACTCCGAGATCTGAAAAGCTAGACTTAACTCTTGGGAGAAAGAATAACGACTTCTCGTCACCCTGGTATGAAACCCTTGGTTGGAGAGCGATTCGTTTATAGCCCCGATCAAAAAGTTCACGTCGGATTCTTGAACTTGAATCCGAGTTAAAAGTGTAACTCTGGTCGGTCAGAAACATTTCACGAAGACCGGCTTCCCACACAAATGCGTGAGCGCTGGAAATAATAAATAGAGATAAAGCAAATAATGTTTTCACTAGATTGTAGTACTCGTAAATACAAAGTCTCCACCCTCACGGGCAAAGTCTGGGGTTAAAGTGGCCGGACAATTATTCAGTGGTGAAACTCCAATTGTTTCACGCGGAGTCGGCTCGGTATCGTATGGGTTAATTGGAACAGCATGGTAAGCCACTCCCCACCACTGCATGTAGTAAGTTCCAGGAACTTCTTTTGATTCTCCGCAAGCGCCGATCTCATGAGCATCAAAGGCCGTTACATAACGGGTTCTTTGCTCATAAAGCTGAATAAAATCTCCGGGTGATACTTGATATCCGCTGGCCACTTCTACTGTCTCAACTGTCTGACGGGAGAATTGTTTAAAGTAGTTCTTATACACACTGATAACATTCCCAACCACTGTCCAGGCGAGTGGCGAGATGTAGAAGCCCCACTGAGAACCACTTGTTCTGGTGTATATGCTTTGGATCCCCTGACGAATAGTTATCTGACTTGGGTTCGTAGAACCATTGGTTAAAATACCAGATACCGACTCAAAAGCAGGGAAAACCTGAAAACAGTTTTCGCGAACTTTAACGGGATCATTTGTTTGAGAAAGAAGTACAGGTCTGGTCACGTTAAACATCAACTGAGAAGTCACAGTTTCTTTTGACTTAAGATCCTCAGAAATCAGAAAAACTGATTGCTGTAAAAATGAGACATCGTCTTTTAATTCAGGAATAACAAAAGTGTAAGTATTCCCATTCTGGATCGCTAAATCTCTTTGGTAGCGGGTTAAATCAGTCGTGGCGTAGGATTCTGAAACCTGCCAAACCAGACGATGGCGATAATTTCCAGATCCACCAGTTACTATGGGTTTCAATACAATCGAATTCCCGTGATAAGTGCCTTTAAAATCTTCACACTTTACAACCTTTTCCACATTACCTGCGATCTGGTTGAGTTTGCTGTTTTGCACGCTTAATACCTGAAGTTTGTTTTCCAGGGCCGCAAGGCACTGAGTCCCCCAGAGCGAAAGGGTGAGTAGAAGAAAAGTTTTCATTTAGAACCTCTGATATTTTGGAGCTTATAATAAAATAATAGACCGTCATTTCCGGATGGAATTATATCTGTTGCCTGCATCGGAGAGCTTCCTACCGAGTCCTCACAATTAAAGATGGGAGGTCTGGCAGTGTTGATGAATTTTTTAAGTTGCTCTGGTCGGCCAAAAAAAGTTTTGGGGATTACTATAAAGTCTTCCGCCACTTTTCCTATATCAAGAAGTCCTTCAGAGACCGCTTCATATTTGCCACATTGCCCGGGAGTTCTGACCCACTCAAACTTTCTGGCCTCATGGCGACCAAAGCTCATTCGGGTGGT
This sequence comes from Bacteriovoracaceae bacterium UBA7695, assembly GCA_002482685.1. Taxonomy (GTDB): domain Bacteria; phylum Bdellovibrionota; class Bacteriovoracia; order Bacteriovoracales; family Bacteriovoracaceae; genus Peredibacter. The sequence continues at coordinate 2,702 of DLGL01000012.1, forward strand.
ATAAACTCCGGCCTCATCTTTATTCAAAACATACTTTCGTTCTATCTTGAAAATTTGCTGAGTGTTAAATTGTTTTTGCCAGTCTTTAAAGACCCACGCAAAGGCGGGGAGGCTTATACTTGTAAGGGGAATGCTTCCGCCAGTGTTGTTGTTCGGACCCAGACTTATTCCCGGTCCAACACCGGAGTCCCGTATTTCATAAAAATCGCGGGTCACATTCATCCAAGTTTGACTGTTGTTTTCATATAATCTGGAAGAGACTGAGGCTTCTTCTTCCCAAAGGCAGAGCCCAGGAGAGAGAAGTTGAAAGTATTCGCTTCTGGTTTTTGCTCGGTAGTAAGTTGATATACCAGAACCAGTCTTGCGGGCGCGAGGCTGAATCCATAACACTTCTGCATCCCAAATTCTAAAGTCATCCAGTCTTTGCTCAACCCTGCTCATCCAGCTCCCTTTAGGAAGTCCAAAGTGAACTTTAAGAGACCCGTCTGGATTAATATGAGTTTTTTTTCTGAAGGGATTCAATTCCCTTCTATCAGCGGAAGCTGCCGGGAAGGTATAGTACCAGGTCACTTTATCCTGAGGCTTAAGATCCTCTAGTATTCCGGCTGGTCTGAAAATGATAGAGACTTCAACATCTACCGTTGGATCCAGTCCTTCTACTTTTAGCTGGAGCTGAGTACCGTTTGGAGTAGAAACCCGGGTGCTCTCCTGAGAGCAGGCATCGACGAAACTGACGTGAGTTTTGGAATAAGCTGTAAAATTAAAAAGAAGTAATAGTGAGATAATCATTGCATCACCGCCGGGTCTGATAGANNAAATGGTCCGTCTTATCCCAGACAATTTCGTCTGATTTGTTTTCTTTCTTAGCAGCACCAAACTGTCTGACTGCCTTGATTGCGGCTACACCATTAATAATACTTCCCAAGAGCAGGCGCGGGAAAATGAGGGCGCCATGCTTGTACCCGTAGAGCTTGGTAGTAAAACGTGTTCTTTGCAAAAGCCTCACACCAAACATGATGAGATTTAAGAGCATTAAGTTTAAAAGGTATTTATTATCGGCCATTGATCTCATCCAGTCCGGATTCATCAGACTTAGAGTAAGGCACATAAAAAGGGCGCTCCAGGCAACAAAGACAAGTGGATTTGCCCACAAGGCCTTGCGGTCACGCCATAGCCCGTAGCGGGCCATGAGTGTTTTCCAGTTTCTGATTTTCATAGGTGAGGCGTAGTTATCCCATCTGAGCATTGTTTGAAGTCCAATACCAGTAGTCCAACGAGTTTTTTGTCTGATGCTTTTTCCGAAGTCTGCTGGAAAGTATTCACGTGTGGCTATCATTTCGCCCATGGGATCTTCAAGGAGCATGAATTTCTGCTTCCCGCCCAGTCTGGCAATTTTCATCGAAACCTCGTAGTCCTCGGTAAGGTTTCCTTCCTCAAACCACGTTCCAAATCTTCTTCCAAGAATTTCCATGATCCTAAAAGAGAAGAAAGTTCCAACTCCTGCACTTGGAATCGGCATTCTTAATTTTTGCCTTACCGGAATTTCTCTCAAATGAATATCTGCGAACTCATCCAGGTATGTTCCTGCCACCCACTGTGAAGTTGGAACAGGTAATGAGAAGATTGGAACTTGGATAAAATCCATATCAGCAGGTTGGGCATTTATCGCTTTAAATGAAATAGGATGAATAACATCTTCAGCATCATGAATGGCCACAAATCTAGGAATCCAGGGTTTTTCTCCTTTGGATTCGGCTTGCCTGATACCTTCAGTCATCACTTCTAAAATACGGTTAAGACACTGGGCCTTCGAAGTGGGGCCTGGTAAATTATTGATGACGACAGTTATTTTCGCCGGATAGAGCTCTTGCATCCGAAGGGCAATCGTAAGAGTTTTAACGTCGTTGGGATAGACTCCTATGAACCAATGAAAATTCTCGTATTGAATGCGTTTGAGATTTGTTTTCACCATCGCTTCAAGAACGTCGTATTCCTGCCAGGCCGGAATCATGACAGCAATGGGAGACTCTTCTTGCTTCTTCCAATCCTGCCATTCCTTCATAGAAACTTTCTTAGGCCTGAGATTAAAGAGCGCATGGATGACATCCAGGAACAGGTCATCAAGTGATCCAAGTAGGAAAACTAAGCTTAAGATTATGAGAATCGTTTCGATAGCTGTCATTTCAACTCATTGATGGGCTGTTAATTCTTTTTTTGTGTGCTACTACTACCACATAACCAAAGAGATTTCGAACATGATTATTAAGACGTTGATAATATTTACCCTGGTATTTATGGCCATGATTAATAAAGGTTATGCCCTGAATTACGAGTTATATTCACAGACTGTCTACCTCCATAAGTTCGACAACCCTATAACCCAGAATAAATTACTCGTTTCGCAGTCTTTCAATGTTGGCGATGTTTATGGTGGGGCCTGGATTGACCATGATAAAAAAACCAATGCCTTAGAAGGATATACAGATGCCCAAGTAGCTCCACTGGCCGGTTTTCGCTCCCATGTTTTTGGCCCTGACTGGCTTTTGTCCCGTGGGTTTCTGGAAGGCAGGTTTGTTCACAGAACCAAGTCGTTTCCAGATGAGAGAATAAAAAACACCTACGAATTAAGAGGCGGTCTTCTGGGGTATGGAATTAAGGAGTATTCATCTCCTGCATTTCTTGAAAACTACTACTCGGCTTTTTATAGCCGGCTTTACGGAGAAAAGATCATCCTTCAAGGCTGGACAAGACAGGGTCTGCGTTTTTGGAAATCTCTGGATTTATTTAACGAAATCTTTTTTGATACTTTCGATCAGACTCGGGATAGGGACGGTACTCTAGACCTTCGACCTGGTGTGAGAGTTTTGAGAAACTCTGAGCATGGAAGTGTTCAGCTCATGCATCAAGTGCTCTATCACTTTGCCAATACAAACTATGCTGGCCGAAACGAGGCACGAACGACATTGGTATTTGGTCTCTACTACTAAGTTTGATTAACCAATACAACAATCAATTTGACCGTCCATAGTCCGGTTCTTGTCCAGTTCGAGGCAACAAGGTTTTTAATCCTTCTTTCATCAAAACCATCAAATAGTAATTTATGATGGTGGGGGACTTGCTGTGTGAAGGTGACGATCCAAATACTAAGCACAATGATAAGAGTAAGTACCTGGAGAGTTTGGGGTGTAGTGATAACTAAAATTAAGGCCACGAAAATTTCCACCAACATCAAAGGAATGACGACATAGGAAATTTTATTCTGGTGATGTTTCATCGCCAGGCGGAACGAGTTTTTTTCCAGATGAAGAAAACTTGGGTAAATAACTAGTTGAACCAGCCAAATAACTCCAAACATCGATCCCGCAATTATGAGTTCTATATTTTTCAGGTCGTCCATTTAATCGTCTTTAAAGGTAAGTGATCTCTGGCACAATTTCGGTTTTAACTGACTGAAGGATGAATCCGTTATCCAGAGCTTTCTTTACAAGTAGCTGGGCCTTTTTTAAATCAGAACTCTGGTGAAGTGTAATGTGCATGAGGATTTTTTTCATGCAGGGTTTTTTAGAATCATCAAGATCAACAATCAACTCACACTTAGCTTCAATACGAGTAAAATTTAGGTTTGAATATTTTGCGTACACTTTAAATGTCGCCAGGAAACAATTCTGCAGGGCAGAGAGGTAGAAGTCTTCTGGACTCAGGCCCTGGCCTGCACCTTCAAATTCCGCAGGGACTGCACAGGTCATTTCATGATTGGATGCGAACGTAGACCAGTTTGTTTCCATACCGGGAGTTGCTGAGGCGTTACCAAAAAACGATATCGGATATTTTAACATGAAGCTCTCCTAATCAATGGATCTGTATAATCTGGATTTTTCATCTTCACTTAAAAGGTCCAGACCAACAGAAAATTCGGTTGTGGTAGTTGATCCCGTTTTTTTTACTCCTCTCATCATCATACACATATGGCATCCAGTGACCTTTACCGCCACAGAGCGGGCATCTATAAGCTCATGGAGTGAGGTTGCAATCTGGGCGGTAAGTCTCTCCTGGACCTGGAGACGTCTTGCAAAAACATCAACCAAACGAGGGATTTTTGAGAGTCCGATGATATTTTCTCTTA
>DLGL01000012.1:6868-15516 GCA_002482685.1 Bacteriovoracaceae bacterium UBA7695
ATTTTCTCTTGGATAATAGGCCACGTTAACGTGTCCCCAGAAAGGAAGCATGTGGTGCTCGCACATACTAAAAAATTCGATGTCCCTGACCGAAACCAGGCCATGGCCTTCACCTGGAAAAATCCCTTCACCTACGGCCTGTTTTGGAGAAATTTCATACCCTGAACAGATCTCTTTAATAGCTTTTGCAAATCTCTCCGGAGTCCTTTGGAGACCCTCTCTGGTGAGATCCTCACCAACAGATTTCAGGATCAATTCTCCGGCATGTTTTGCAGAATCGTTTATGAGGGAGTCTCGCTCGGGCTGAGAAAATTTCATGGTACCTCTTTAGAAATGAGGTGCTCAGTATGTCACAATATGTCTGAGGGGAACAGGCTGTATAGTTTTTGTCTAGGAGTTAGTTTAAAGATCTTTAAACTGACTAAATGATTGCCATGACAGTATTGAGCATCTTGTCACCTTTACCGATGAGTTTTTCCAATTCTTTAAGACGTTTTGATTGGATGTCTTGTTCAGAGAGTTCAACCGAAGAGACTTGCTTCAAGTTCTGGAATGATCCTTTAATTTTGGCCATCATGACCTTCTCGCGCCCTCTAAGAACTCTCTCCACTACAGCCTTTACGTCAGAATTGGCCACGTAGGTACGAGTTCCATCCGGACTGAGCCCGTGCTCCAGAATCACATCATAAATAAGAAGATCCCTGATACTAATGCTCACCAAAGCCTTAGAGATACTAAGCTTCTCCATTAGATTTTTTGCGTCGAGAGGCGTCTGGCTTAGGAATAGGTGAAACCATATCTTCCCGTGAATATTTTTAAAACCCCAGTATTGGATAAATTCACCAACTAACTCGCAAAGGTTATCAATTTCAGGAGATTTTTTATTTTTCACAGGAATTCCTCATATTCAAATAGTAATCAAATCATAGCAAAGTGATGGATTTAATCAAGTTTTAATGGACTTAAACCGAGTATAGGAAATCTATTTTTGCCTGGTAATAAGAAACCCCATGAGTTGAGACAGGGCGGTTGTATCGGCGTCTTTTAAGCTACCCAGCAAGATACCGATATCTGCCATAATAGATTCGGCCTGATTCTGAATCTGAAGTTTGGCCTCATCCATTTGCTGATTACTCCAGGGAACCTGTTGGAAGTGACTCTTTCTTAATTGATGGACCGGGTAGTAGAGTTCTGGGTACAAAGTAATGAGTTTCAAGGTTGTGGTATTTATAAGGCCTTCTTTAAGATCTTTGGCAAAATCTTTACCCGTCTCTTCAGAATAGTCTAAGTTGTCGTCTATGAGCTGAAAAATTCTTCCTAGATTAAGGCCAATCTTTCTACATGTTTCTATAGTTGTAGGGTCTTTGTTGGCCACGATGGCAGCTGCTGAGCAGCACCACGCTAAAAGTGCGCCAGTTTTTTTCTCCGCAACTTCCCGGAGTTCATCGAAGGTGATCACTTCTTTACTTTTGAGCTCATCTTGCAAAAATTCACCTTCAACAATATTTTGAAGAGTCTCGGCCAGTGTTTTAAGTATTCCAAACTGATGAGATTCAACAAGTTCAGCAATTACCTTGGCCAGAAGAAAGTCACCTGCAAGTACAGCCTTGGAATTAGAAACTAATTGGTTGAGGGCTTTTTGACCCCGTCTTGTTTCTGCTTCATCTATGACATCGTCATGAATTAATGAGGCGTTATGAATCATCTCAGCTGCACGGGATATTAATAGGGTATCTTTATTTGAAAGTTGAAATATGTCCCCGAAAAGTTTGATAAGTTGGGGTCTGATCATTTTTCCGGTGTTGGCCATGTAACTGTCGATAAGGTTTTGAACAAGCATTTCCATATTTCTATCCATTTGAGTAGTTTAAGAGATCTTAAACTCAGGAGCACTTCTAAGGAAGCCTAACTTTGGCGTGTCTTAAATTTGCCTAAGTCCGTTCTTTGGAACGATTGAAATTTCTTAATAGAGTGAATTTTTATTGGCCTGATAAGATTAAGGAAAGCCTCTACTTGGGTTTCAGTGATGTGATTCAATATATTGAGAACTAAAATGGATCCCTCCCTCTCACTATGGGCAGTTTGCAGTTCCATCATTCCCCAGCAGTTGTGTTCGAGGTTAAATTTGTCTAATACTTCCTTGAGAGCGATCATATTGATTAGATGCCCTGAGCTCTTGATTTGGCCATCATCTCTCCCTAATACTTTTAACCCACCGTCATGAATGACACCTTTATCAGCAAGTTTTAGAAAACCTTCCGAGTCCAGAAAATTTGCTACGGGAGTTATTTTCCAGCTATGAGTCTTCCTTACCTCGTAGCTATAAAATGATTGGCTTCGCACCATAATATTTTGATTTGAATCGATTTTAAGTTGATGCACAGGCAAAGGAATATAGAGGCCGTTTTTGTTAGTTCCTGAACATAATTGAGAGGATACTTCAGTCATACCAAAGGTCCGGACCAGAGGCCAACCTAGTGCCACAAATCTTTTTGCAAGTTCTCTGCCGAGAAAATCTCCTCCAACCAAGGCAAATCTCAATGTCTTGGGGGCCCAAATCTTGTTAATAACTAAATCATAGACCTGAGTGGGTACGAGGGAAATAATGGTCACTTCAGAATTTTGAATTTTGTCCACTACCTCATTAGGGGACCATGGCCTTAATTGAACCGGTATGTGATTCAAAATCATTGCTCTAAAATAAATTGAAAGACCTCCAATGTGGTATTCCGGAAGTGATGCTCCCCACCGGTCATTGGAAGTTAATCCTAAATGTTCATTTACGGCCATCGCATTAGTAAAAAGTGATTGTTTTGAAATCAAGTATCCTTTCCAGTCACCTCCAGTTGTTCCAGAAGAAGATAGAAGATAATGATTCTTTATACCCATATCTGAAAAAACTTGAGTAAGTTCTTCACGTTCTTTTTTTGATAACGATGGAACGAGAAAATGATTTTCAGGGCCTTCTGAAATTAAATTGAACACAGACGGCTCCATGATAGATCATTGATTTCTTCCAGATAAAGGGAGACTGCCTTCTTGTCAGGAAGAAAACCCTCAGTGTAGTTGCCTTTAAAAAGTTGTGGCTCATTTTCGTAGAGATGTGGGGTAAGTAAACCGTGATACTGAGTCAGATCACCGCGAGAGACGAGTTCACGATAGACATGGAGTGAACCTAGAGAGCTACCCATGTAGCCACTAAAAACAGTTGAGGTCGGAAGGACATCTAGAAAATTTCGATTCGGTTTATAAATAAGCGTTTTAAAGGGAAAGCCATCGATAAAATCTCTTGCTGAGGGGATGGGAATCTCTGACCATGGAGTATCCCAGCTGGGATCCTCAATATAGTCGATCCTGAGAATCTGCTCGATTTCAAGTTGAGCTAGATACTTATAAATCTCATTCTCAGTAAAAAGTCCGTTTGCATCCAAACGCATCCTGCAGTTAGAATTAAGGATATCCTTTGGTATTTGATCATCTTTATGTTTGATTTTGTATTTGATGACAGGGGAGTTAACTTCTGAACCTTCATGCCATAGCTGATGGTTCAAAAATTTTATGTTAGGCAATGGGGTTTTTGGAGTTCTAATTTGTCTTACGAGACTTAGATGGTAAGGATGACTTTTATCGGGAAAAGATTCTAAAAAAGAATCTATTTTTTGATCTCCCAACACTGTATGGGGGAAATAATCGGCCATTTCATAATTTCTATTTTCTGCCTTTAGGTAAATACCAGTTTTTATCGTCGAATCTGTAAGGCGATTTAGCGATTTTAGTGGCTTAATCTGGTAGGTACTAAAGTAGACGTCCATAGTTGATATCCAAAATGGTAAATATTGAAAAGACTATGAGATGGAGAGCGGAAATTTTCAAACCCACATTAAGATCCCGTCCTTCTTTTTTAAAAATGAGAACACAGAATGGCACGGCAATTAAAAGACCAAGAAAACTTATACTGGTACCCATTGCTATCAGAGCAGATAAAAAGTAGGGGATAAGTATAGTGCAGGCAATAAGAAGTCTATAGCTCGTCACAGACATCCTAGTGGCAAGGGTTCGTTTGTTCACTTTGCTATCTAGTTCTCGGTCCCGGAGATTATTAATACCAATAAAAGTTACGGCCAGAAGTCCCATCTGACATGCGAGCACGGTACTTGTGATACTAATTGTTTGGGTAAATACAAAGAGTGAGCCAAGAAAGGAAAACAGACCAAAAAAAAGAAAAACAAAAAGTTCCCCTAAGCCCCTATAGGCCAAAGAAACAATTCCACCAGTATAACCATAGGATAAGTAGAGAGAGACCAATCCCAGTATTAAAATGATAGGTCCTCCGTGAATAACAACAGGAATGGCGAACAGAAGAGCACCTACTAATGATCCATAGGCCCAACTTTTAATAGTTGACTCTGAAACAAGTCCAGAAGCGGTAACTCTTTGCGGCCCCACTCGCACAAGATCACTTCCTTTTTGATGGTCAATTAAGTCATTAAAAAAGTTTGTCGCCATCTGGATGAGCATTGCTGAGAATATCGTACAAAGAAGTAAGTATAGAGGAATTTGATTATTAAGTTTGAGTCCATAAAAGTAGGCCACCATTGGGGGAGCAACACTCACAATAAGGGTTTTTGGCCTAGAGGCTATTATAAAGTTCTTCAATTGATTCCTTTGCGGTGAAAGAGCTCTCGTATTTCTGAGACCGCTTTAAGTGCGCGGTGGTCTGATTGGACTGTCACAACTTCTATTTCTAGAGGGACAATTTTGTCCTTCATGATTTTTTTATATTTAAGATCTTTGTTCCCAACAACCCATGTGATCTTATGGCGGTTGATACTGAGAAGGGGCCCCTGGAAGTTAGACTGAGATGGTCTGAAACTTTCTAAGAGCTTAGCACTTCTTAGTAGTTTTTCTTGCGTGAGCCATCCATCTATTTTAGATGAATTAAATAGATCCAGCTGATCCCAGAATGAAATGAAATCGCTCACAGGCAGAGTGTTCATTTTTTCAATGATGGAATCTTCCCACATTCTCTTCTCAACTCTTTCATCAGCTTCCAGACCCGGATGGGAACTTATAAGTATAACTTGCGATAGATTAAAATCATTATTAATGGCTATTTCCAGGGCGAGCCTTCCACCATAAGAGTACCCGATGAGGGCATCATCCTTCTGGGTTTTAAGCTCTCGCATTGTATCTATTTCCTCAGAGTATAAGTCATGCACCATCGAGTTTTGGCCCTCTTTAATAATAGGCAACCAATCATCTGGAGATCCGAAAAGACCATGATAGAAGTGCCTCACACGCGCCATTCCCCGTGAAATTGTCTTGTCTGTTCGAGATCTGGGGTTAATTCGATGATTTGAGATAGGCCCAAATCTCTGAGAGAATCTCCATATTTTAGTCCAAACCCATTGCATATGTTTTTAAAGTTTCTTCCATGTTCCATGATCAGACGGGAATCCATACCAAGGGTTTCAAAAATTCTTCCGCCAGAATTATTGATGACGATACATTTTAAGTTTGATGGAAAGCTCAAAAGGCTTGTGAGGTCATAACTGAAAGTCATATCCCCTAGAATACAATAAATAATATCACTGGAAGATTGCGCCCACCCGATCGCGGTTGCAAGTTGCCCGTCTATACCGTTGACTCCACGGTTGGCCATGATTTGAAACTTTTTGTCCTGAATAAGTTCAAAATATCTAATTGGTAGAGAGTTCCCTAAAAATACTTTTGAATCCAGAGGTAAGATGTCATGTATTGATTTCACAAAAGAGATTTCAGACGATGGATATTTGTTACAGAGAGCGAATAGATCTTGAATGGAATCATCTGTAAAGATAGTTGTTGCCCGAGGTAAAACCTCCCAGAATCTTTTCTCGTTAATTAAATCACAAGCTGAGCTCTTTTCAACGTTTCCGTATGACAATGCCTTTAGTCCGCGAGAGTCAAAACTATAAACAGGTAATTTCTTACCTTCCAAAATTCTCCAAAATTTACTTAAAGGAGTATGACCAATCCGAACGACTCCATCAAAGGCTCCTTGATGAAATAATTCCAGTAGCTTCTTTTCAGTTTTAATCGGGCTTAAGTCTTTTGCTCCAGACGCGACTTCAGCATAAAAGGGTATTCCTGTAAGAAGAAATTTTTCAACAAGAGGTCTCAAACTCGAATTTTCATGTGAGAAAAGAAAAATGGGATTCTTAATTGATGACATGAATGTTGAGAAATTTGTAAAAGATTTTTCCTTTAAGAAAGATCCTGTCTCGTCTTTGGTTGTAATCCTTACATTTACATGGGCAGGATACTGAAGTTCTCTCAAATCTAATTTACAGAATTCATCGAACTCCAGGTCCCGGTAATCCCTACGGAATCCCCGAGTGACTATCTCATGTTCAATTGTTTGTGGAGCGCCAGAGCCACTTAGTTTGAATGGCCTGTCAGCACTAATCAGTAGTAGTTTAGTGTCTGAATAGAATGCTTCGATCATAGCAGGAAGGCATTCGGCCACCGCAGTTCCTGAAGTTGTGCAGACAGCTCCGATGTCGTTTTTTGACTTGGAGAAACCCAGGGCCTTAAAACTCGCAATTCTTTCGTCAATCTCCATTGAAACATTACTTGTTGTAAATTCATTAAGGAGTCTTTGATTCCTGGCACCTGAACAAAAGAAAATTCTTTGGAGTTGATCGGCATTTTTCATAAGAAGTGTTCTCTGACCACTTTTCGTTTCAGTCTAATTTCTTCACTTTCTTTTTCAAAAGTTGATGCTTCGACAAGTCCTACGCCACTTTCAATAAAAAATTCGTCACTATTCCATTGAACGTTTCGAATCATCACCAGTCCCAGGGGATCAATAGCATTTGAAGCAATCACCGAACCGAAAATTCTATCAGGGAATAATTTGAAGTAGCTACTCCCCATAAGAAACACTTTCGATCTATCCTGAGGGTATCCGCCAAGTGCGGCCGTGGGGGATAGCACCTTACATAGAGAAATTGGATCTGGCGTTGTTTGTAATTTTGATTTAAGGAGAGTCCTGAGATGTATGATTGATGAAAAAGATGAAATTTCAGTATTGCCGATCTCCGGTGGGAGATTTAGAAATGTTAATTTTTCTTTCAGATCCTGAATCACTAAGTTGTGCTCTTCGCGGTCTTTTGACGACTCCATAAGCTCAAGCTCCTGACCAACCTTCGCAGTTCCCGCCAGAGCTTCGGTGTAAAGAGTCTCATCGAAAACTTCAAAAAGAATTTCGGGTGTCGATCCGATAATTCCAAAGTCTTTATTCCAGAATCCATAGGCCCTTCCATGACTTCGTCCAATGGCCTTAGAGAAGAGATGTTTTTTAAGGGAGATGCGATCATCCACCTTATAAGTTTGCCTTGTTACCAGAACCGCTTTTTTCAATGTTGAAGGGATACGCTGCTGTAAAATACTGAAATCCTCGGAGAAAACAGAGTCATAGTTTTGTTTCTCATCGATAGATATATTTTTTTCGGATACAGAAATTTTCTCTTTTAGTTCTTCAAGATTGATCTTGAGACACAGGTCAGTATTATGGAAAAGAAAATTCTCACCATAAAACTTCTTGATGAATATTGATTTCTTACCTTGATTAGATGGAGAGCTTGTTTCACGGACCGATCCGCCTTTAAGGAGGTAAACAGATTGTCCTTTCTCACAAGTTATGAAAGATCCTGTTTCAAAAAACTCATCATCGATCCATGGGTGCACTAAAGTTTCACAGAGCATTAATATCTCCAGGGAAACTTTTGGAATTCCTTGTCTCTTTTTTCTAAAAAGGATTCTCTGCCTTCCTTGGCCTCATCAGTCCCATAGGCAAGTCTTGTGGCTTCTCCGGCAAATATTTGTTGCCCGATCAGGCCATCGTCTATCAAATTAAAACTGTATTTAAGCATCTTTATAGCGGTGGGTGATTTTGAACAAATTTTCTTTGCCCAGAGAAGAGCTTCTTTTTCGATATCTAAATGGGTCACGACTTTGTTAACCATGCCCATCTCAAATGCCTCCTGAGCGGAGTAGGTTTGTCCCAGGAAGAAGATCTCTCTTGCCCTTTTTTGTCCTACTTGCCTCGCCAGATAGGCAGAACCAAATCCACCATCAAAGCTTGCTACGTCCGGATCAGTCTGTAGGAATCTTGCATGTTCTTTGGAAGCAATGGTTAAGTCACAAGTAACATGAAGAGAATGACCTCCACCTACGGCCCAACCTGGTACAACAGCAATTACTACCTTTGGCATGAAGCGGATCATCCTTTGGACTTCTAAGATATGTAGTCGCCCCAGTCTTTGTGAGTCGTTTGAATTCTTAGTGTACTCATATCCATTTTTACCCCTGACTGTTTGATCCCCACCGGAAGAAAATGAAAAACCACCATCCTTAAGTGAAGGACCATTCCCTGTGATGAGTACTGCTCCGACATCTGTTTTTGTTTGTGACCATTCCAGTGCTACCAGGAGTTCATCAACGGTTTGAGGTCTAAAGGCGTTTCGCAAATCCGGCCTGTTAAAAGCAATTCTGACTGCCCCGGTGTCTACCGCTTTATGGAGAGTAATGTCTTCAAATTGAAAGTCATCAACCGCAAACCAGGCACGGGGATCAAAAGAAGGAGAAATCATATCAGGCTCCAT
>DLGL01000029.1 GCA_002482685.1 Bacteriovoracaceae bacterium UBA7695
TTCAAACTTTTCATTCAGAAAATAAAGTTGTTGAGCTTGTCAGAAAAGTCGACACCACTCAAAGAGTTTCAAACACCGCAGGTTCTGTTTCTCGTCGTTACGTAATTAAAGAAAAAATCAAAATGGGAAATATTGAGCGAGAAGTTTTAGTTAACCTAAATGATCGTACAAAGATGGAATATAAATTTTTAATAGGCCGTAATGTCCTTTTAGGACGTTTCATTGTTGATGTTGCCCGCTCACACGTATTAGGTGATTAAGCCATGAAAAAATTTGTAATCCTCATCACTACCTTTCTTATTGTCGCTCCTATGGCGATGCTCTTTTACAAGTCCCAGGTTCTAAACCTCTCTCTTCTTCCTCAGATGGTTGATGATGTGTGGAATTTTCACCTGACGGCCAAACCTAAAGGTGAGCACTCGTCTTTTTCCTTTCCTATTCCTAAGCCTGGTCCCGGAATCCGGATAACAGATGAAAGAATCCGCTCAAAGAACTTTGAAGTTTTTATCGATTCAAATTCCGACAGTACACTTGCCACCTGGAGTTCGAAAGATCCCATCAAACAAAAAGTGACCTATTCAGCTCGGGTCGATCTGAAGCCCCTTTCTTATAAAGATATTCCAAAAGACTACACAGAAATATATCCCAAGGGGCTAAATCGATATTTAAAGTTACCAATTCTTCTGCCGGAAGATGAAGCTGCAATTGCGCATCTTGAAAGCGCGATCCTGGAAGGTAACGAAGATAAAACCGGTTTAATGCGAAAGATCTATTACTACGTTGAAGAAGAAATCCAGCGTAATACTGCGATTAAAACCATTCATGAAACTCTCAATACGGGAAAGGGGTCGCCTCTTATCAAGGCCAGACTTTTTAATATAATGGCCCGTCGCCAGAAGGTTCCTTCCCGAATTGTTGTCATGGTCCGAATGCCGGAACTTAAGACAGAGAAAAATGCAAAGATGCGTTTTACCTTCGCCAATGAGGTTTTTTTAGGAAATAAATGGATCCCAGTCGATACTAACCGCGGATTCTTCGGCGAGCGTCCTGATTCTTTTATGGTTGTTCATAGGAACTATGACGAGATTGAAAAAATAATTTCGAAGAAAAAGGTCAGCTATTCTATTCAGGCCGAACGGGCCCGGATTAATAAGTTTAATAAAGCTGAATTTAAAAAAGAAGTGGTGAAAAGCGATTCTCTCTTTTCAAAGTTCAGCCTTTATCGGTTGCCTCTCCCACTGCAGACTATGTTTACAACCATTATGCTCATCCCGGTAGGGACGCTGGTCCTCTCTATTGCACGAAATCTTATTGGTATTCCTACCTTCGGTATTTTTACTCCCATTTTGCTGACCCTCTTTTTTAAAGAGACCTCGTTTGGATTTGGTTGCTTATTTTTCTTCGTCGTTGTCCTGATCGGAATTGGTGAAAGATATGTACTTGATAAGTTCTACCTTCTGGCCGTTCCTAGACTTTCAATTATCCTCAATCTTGTTATCATGCTGATGCTTGGCTACTCTTTATTTAGTTCTGATATCGCATCGATCTCACAAAAGCATCTGGCCTTCTTTCCAATTGTTATTGTGACAACAAACATTGAAAGACTTTCGATTATGATTACCGAGGAAGGTTTACTAAACACCTTCAAAACACTTCTAGGGACGCTCATAATTGCCATCCTTGGATATTCTTTATATTCCATCCATGCTTTAGAAATGTTTATGTTCACCAACCCTGAACTTATTTTAACAATCATTGGATTGTTAATCCTCGTGGGTAAATATAAGGGCTACCGCTTATCAGAATTTATTCGTTTCAGAGATCTGGTTCGTCAGAAGAAAAAGCTGGAGTCTAAATCAAATGATATTCCGTGATCTCGAAGAGCTAGGTATTTTAGGCATCAATAACCGTGTTGGAAGATACATCCTTCGCCATAATAAACGGTCTAATTATCCGTTGGTAGATGATAAGGTCCTTACGGCCCAGAGAGCAGAAGCATGGGGAATAGCCATGCCAGAGAACTATCTGGTAGTAGAAAATTACGGAACTCTAAAAAACCTTCATTTAAAAATTGCTAACTATCATTCATTTGTCATTAAGCCCGCTAATGGCTCTCAGGGAAATGGAATCATCGTTATTAAAGAAATTATTAGAGAAGAAAAAAATGGTGAAATCAGTCTGCTGTTTCGCCGCTCTAATGACAAACTCATGAACATAGAAGACTTAAAGCACCACATTTCTGGTATTCTCTCCGGCCTCTATTCGCTCTCAGGACAGAGTGACACGGCCATTATTCAGGCAAAAATTGATAAGCATCCCATCTTTGATAATTACTCTTACGGCGGCATTCCTGATATCAGGGTGATCGTTTTTGAAGGGTTTCCCGTCATGAGCATGGTTCGTCTGCCTACTAAATCCTCTGACGGTCGCGCTAATCTTCACCAGGGGGCCATTGGTGCCGGTCTGAATTTAAGAGATGGCGCCACTAACAATGCAGTCATTAGAAATCAGGTTGTGGATCTTCATCCTGATACTGGCCATAAACTTTTAGGACTTAAACTCCCCTTCTGGAGAGAAGTCCTGGAGCTCGCGGCCCATTGTTACGACATGGTTGAATTAGGGTATTTAGGAGCTGATATTGTTCTGACTCCTGATCAGGGACCTATTCTTCTGGAGCTCAATGCCCGTCCAGGTTTGGGAATTCAAATTGCAAATCTTGCGGGTCTGGTGCCCAGACTGGAAAAGATCCGGCTT
>DLGL01000046.1 GCA_002482685.1 Bacteriovoracaceae bacterium UBA7695
ATGCTCACTGTCGAGAAATTGAAAGATCGAATTATTTTCAAGATTCCACTAATCAGACATTTAAGAATATCAAACCCAAAATAAAAAAATGGAATGCCACAGAAAAGAAGATTGTTCAAGAAAACCTTGCTCTTCTGCCGCCATGGCTCAGCAAATATTACTTAGCAGAGACTCTTCGAGGTGATATTGGTGGAAGTCCTAAGAATCCAGCGGCAAGCGTATCCTTAACAAGAACATTGCTTATTTTTGATCAATTTTTTAATGAAAAAGACAAGAGGGCCGTCATAATTCACGAAATGGCTCATATTGCCTTACCAAGTATCGACCCTGAACTCAAACTTGAATTTGCTCTCTCGTCTGGGTGGAAATTTAATGAAAAGAATGAACTTCTTCCTCCGTCTAAACTTCTCATGCCCGATTCAAAAGATTCAATAAATGAAGATCTCACAAATTATATTGAAGCATATTATACAGGCTCAAACCGTTTAATGACATTCAACTCACTCTCATTTTTGGCTGTGAAAAAAATCATTGAGTCTAAGGAGAATAAGTAATGAAAATCATGATTCTCATATTTTTAGTACTTCTAGGTTGTAAAACATCTTTACCTCCTCAACATAAAGGTGATGAGTTTGATAAAATCTTTCATTTAAAGAAATCAAACAATTTAAATGAGCTCAAAGAAACTCTGGGAGAGCCAGATAAAATCGACACGTCTGACAGTAATTCAGATCAGTATTTTTTTTATAAGAAAAAAGACCAAATGCCCATCAATGTATTTGTGAATAAAAAAACTCTAAAAGTTACAACTATTGTTCTCGCTTATCTGGTTCAATTCGACGCTTATGCATACTTAAAAAAACGATTCCAAAACTATAAATGGATTGAAACTCCTGTTCCATCAAAGGCAGTTGATGTCGTCGAAGAACTCTATAAGGTTGAAATTCCAGAACTAGGTGTATCATTTCAATACGACAACCAAGATCCATTAAGAAGACCTATGTGGATATTCTTTAAATGAGACATAATTGCCATGGACGGGATCACTTAATGAAATTGTTATGCCTTATCAGTCTATTCTTCTTAATTAGCTGGAAATCAACTGAGTACGATTATAACGAAGAACAGAGTATTGAATCAGAACAAATGAAAATTAAGGCCATCAAGCTTCAGGAAGTCTTAGGTGAAGATGCTGGGATGGCGACAAACTGCTGGTCAAAAGAAGCTAGGCAAATCAAAGAAGACGAAGAATTCGGGTACTACTATCCGCACTTAGAAGATATTGAACAATGAAAAACAGGCACATTATCGCAATGGGCGGTGGCGGATTCTCAATGGAGCCCGATAATCCACTTCTCGATCTATACGTTTTAAAACAGACAAAAAAAGAAAATCCAAAAGTTTGTTTTATTCCAACTGCAAGTGGAGATTCACAACACTTCCTCTTTATTCTGTTTAAAACCAAGAAAATCATTTAGCAGAAATATCAATTTTCTTTGTGCCACCCCACTTTAAACTAAGCTTCGATTTCGCACCTAACTTCCTTTAACCAAATTCAACACATAATCTTCCAAAGTAGTCTCGCCCTTCATTGGCCTTCCTTGATTTTCATAACTTTGGTCAAAAGCTATCTTACTCATCCGTGAATAGGATTTTGCTGAGATCTCAGAAAAACCTAGAGATTTAAAACTTTCTTCCCATTTATCCTGAGGAACCACTTCGACATCAACTGATCGTTTGAGTGCAGTGGAAAAAGCATTGGCCACATCTCTTGCTGAATAAAGTCTAGGTCCCGAAAAGTCTATAATCTCGAAAGCTTTTATATTTTTATTCTGCAGCTGACTCGCATTGAATCTACCTAAATCCTGAGGAGCGACCATGGGCATTTTAAAATCTTCTGGAAACAAACTTAGAATCTTTCCTTGCTTAGCGTTTTCTAATTGAACGTCCCAATTACTCATGTAGAAACCTGCTCGAGTCACAGAGGTTGGAAGATTCAACTTCCGGACTCCTTCCTCAAGCTCATAGAGAACTCCTAGATCACCTATCATCTCACCTTTTTGTGCACCCTGGGTTGATTCAACGACAACTCTCTTCGGCTTAGCCATACTGAGAGACTCAATGAGTGATTTAACACTTTCTAGTTCTTCTTTGACTGAATCTTTAGACACATCTCCCGGGGGCATGAGAACAAATACCGTATCTGCTCCTGAAAGGTTTTTGGCCAGTAAATTTGGCTCTTTTACATTTATCACCGCCACTTTTGCACCTGTCTGCTCAAGACCTGGTTTTTTATGTTCTGAGTGAGTAATGGCGAGAACATCCTGATCAGCTTGAAGTAAATTCGATAAAACGGCTGAGCCTACGTGACCTGTCGCTCCAATAATTGCATGCACTATAACCTCCTTGATTATTTGTAATAACTAATTTTAGATAATTCAGTTGAGATGTGGTCTTTAAATTAGCTAAATTCACACATCAAAGGTCTTGCATTGGATTATCACTCTATTCAAGTTCGCAAAACAACAACCTCATCAATGTTTTCTTTTGCTTCCCTTAAATTGAATGCCCCTCTGAATCATGGGTAAAATTTCTATGAGATAAATCGAAAACCCAAAATGAGATTATTTATGCTTTATGAATTCCTTGAAAAAAATAAAAAATCCATCCTTGATTTGGCGTTGAAAAAGACTCTTGGAATTTCCGAGAATAAGCCCACTACGTCTGAGTTAGAAAAAGGGTTACCAATATTTTATACAGAACTCATCTCAGTCTTAAAGAAAGGTCCAGTCGATAATGATTCAAAAAAGCCAGTTCACACTGAGGAATTGTCCATCACACAAGCCGCTTCTCATGGAAAAGAATCACAACGACTAGGATATACTCTCTCCCAGGTCGTCCATGGCTATGGAGCTATTTGCCAATCCGTAACCGAGTTTGCTCAAGACAAAAAATTCACAATTACCTCATGGGAGTTTCACGAACTTAACCTATGCTTAGACATAGCGATCGCCCAAGCCGTTACTCAGTTTGCTAAAACAACAAAAAAAGATTCTGAAAAAAAAGAATTATTACGTCTTGGTGAACTTACGCATGAACTAAGAAACACTCTCGCAAGCGCTATTCTTGCACATGAAATGATTACGAGGGGAACCGTAGGTACAAGTGGCAACACCAGTCGAATTCTTACCAATGCTCATTTCCGAATGAGAGATTTGATTGATAAATCGCTGTCTGAGGTACGCCTACAAATAGCTCCTGAACCACATCTTCAGAAGATGAACCTTATGGATGTCATTAGCGACGTTGAAGCCACTGCCGTAACAGAAGCTCGCTCAAAAGGGCTAATGCTAACTATCCAAGTTGATCCCAACATTGAAGTCAATGGTGACCGTCAACTTATTGAGTCGGCTTTAGCTAATTTAGTTCAAAATGCCATTAAATACACCAAACCGAAGAGTAATATTTGGGTCCGTGCCAAGGAAGTGGATAAGAACATTGTTATAGAAGTTGAAGACCAATGCGGAGGACTTCCGGAAGGTAAAGCAGAAGAGCTCTTCAGACCATTTACTCAAAAAGACAGTGATAAGTCTGGACTTGGGCTTGGACTTACCATAAGTAAACGAGCCATTGAATTGAATGATGGCACTCTCCTTGTGCGAAACTTACCAGGTAAAGGTTGTGTTTTTTCAATTAACCTACCAAAGCTTACTAAGTAGAATTTTCCGAATCCAGACATTGAATAAATTCAAGGAAAAGAAGGTTAGAACTAAGCTTCGACAAGTTCTCAGAGCTTTTTTTCTTTCATGCAAATATCCAGAGATTTTCGCGAGCCACTCCACGCTTGAGCAAGTTCATTGATTTTATCCAACAGTTCCTCAAGTTCCTCTCCACGATTACTAAATTTGTAATAAACTTTCGGCGGGATTGTATCCTCCTGTCTTCTTTTTAAGACTCCGGCACTCTCTAACATTCTTAAGCGTTCTGTGAGTACTTTTGATGAAATTTTTGGCATCTGCTTTTTTATTTCACCAAATCGCATTTCACCGCCATTGCGGATAAGCCACAAAATGTAAGTTGTCCAGGGTCCAGAAATAAGTGTCAGGAGACCATCCATAGGGCAACGAATATCACTATAATTCCGAATATCAAAACGGGGACTTTTCTTAACTGCCATTGGTTACCTTAAGGTAACTAGTTACTTAAAGGTACCTAGTTGATTAAATATACTGCACGTTTATACTCGACACAAATAACAAAGGATAATCCGTGAAACTATTTTACTCTCCAGGTGTTTGCTCCCTATTTTCTCATATTATCATTAGAGAAGTTGGCCTCAGCTTTGAACTCGTCAACGTAGACTTTAAGAACAAAGGAGATTTCCTGGATATCAATCCAAAGGGATTAGTGCCAGCTTTACAATTAGATAATGGTGAAGTCCTCACAGAAGGTGTAGCGATTGTTCAATATATAGTAGATCAAAATCCTGAATGCAAGCTTTTGGCTTCTAATGGAACATGGGAAAGGGCCAAAGCTTTGGAGTGGTTAAATTTCATAGCCACGGAAGTTCATAAAAGCCACTACCCTCTTTTTCATCCAGAAACGGGACAAGCGGCTCAAAAAATTTATATGGATAAGATTCAAGTGGCTTATGAATACATTGAAAAATATCTTAACCGACATGCATATCTTCTTGGTAATGATTTTTCTGCTGTAGATGCATATCTTTTTACCATTTTGGGATGGGCCTCTATGGTAAAAATCGATCTTACAAAATGGTCAAAAATTTCAGAATTTAAAGATAAAGTCTCAGCTCGTCCCAAAGTTCAAGAAACTTTAAGAGCTGAAGGCTTAATTAGGAATTAAATAATGCAAGCTACAAGAGTAAGTGATCTATTGAAAATTAAATATCCTATTATTCAGGGAGCTTTCGGTGGAGGCTTATCATCCACTAAGCTTCTTGCTACCATTTCAAATGCTGGCGGTCTTGGGTCCTTTGGGGCCCATCATTTATCATCTGATCAAATTAGAAGTCTTAGCAATGAAATTTTTTCGATGACTACTAGACCTTTCGCTATCAATTTATGGATAAGTGACCATGATAAAAATGGACTACAACTTAACCAAAAAGATTTTGAAAAAGCCTATCAAGTTCTGAAACCATACTTCGATGAGCTAAAGCTTCCAAAGCCTGATTATCCATCCCGTTTTGGGGAAAAATTCTCAGAACAGATCGAAGCAATTTTGGAAGTAAGGCCACCAGTTTTTAGCTTCGTTTATGGAATACCAGATAAGACAATACTTGATGAGTGCCGAAAAAAATCGATTATAACAATAGGAACAGCAATTACTCCCGATGAAGCAGTTGCATTAGATGAAGCGGGAGTAGATCTGATCGTTGCCACAGGATTTGAGGCAGGAGGACATCGAGTAGCCTTTCTTAAAGAAGCGGAGAAATCACTATTTGGAACTTTATCCCTTATCCCGCAAACTGTTGATCGTGTGAAAGCTCCTGTCATAGCAGCAGGGGGTATCGCTGATCAACGAGGAGTAAAAGCAGCACTCGCCCTCGGTGCCGAAGGAGTGCAGATAGGTACAGCATTCCTTGCTACGGAGGAATCTAACGCCGGTGATCTCCACCGATCAAAGTTATTTAGCTCTGAAGCGAGATATACAGATCTAACACGCGTGTATTCGGGAAGGCTAGCCAGAGGAATGGAGAATAAAATGATGCTTGAGCACGTTGGCCACGCCCCCTACCCTGCTCAAGGTTGGTTCACCGGGAAAATAAAATCTGAAGCAATTAAGCAAGGTCGAGCAGATCTTATGTCGTTGTGGTGCGGACAGAGTGCACCTTTAATCAAATATCACAAGGCAGAAGAAGTATTTAACTCTCTATTAATTGGAAGCCTAAATGAAGAGAAAGTATGAATACTGGTTTGGTCGTATAGGTAGAGTTGCCAGGCAAACAACCTTTTGATTTCAATAAATTTCTGTTGTGATAGTTTAAGTTGACCCTACTTACAAAACGGAAGGATACTGAGTCATGGCCAAACTTCATTACGTTTCAGTTATGTCATTAGACGGATATATTGGCGATGATCACTATGATTGGTCTACTCCGGCCAAAGGATCAGTAGCATTCATCACTGAAGTCATGCGACCCATCGGAACTTACCTCTACGGTCGTAAAAATTTCGAAACCATGTCTTTTTGGGAGACACCGGATCTTGAAAGCGTCGGAGCTGAACATCGAGAATTCGTGCAAGTCTGGCAGTCTGCCGAAAAAATTGTCTATTCAAAGAGTTTAAAGTCAGTGACTACGCGAAAGACTCGGCTTGAGAAAGATTTCGATGTGCAAAAGATTCGTGAAATGAAAACGAAATCCGCTAGTGATCTTTGTATCGGCGGCCCCACTCTCGCTAACCTTGCCTTTCGCAATAATCTCATCGATGAAATACATTTGTTCATTGTTCCAACGACAATCGGTAACGCAATTCCCGTCATTCCTGTTTTGCCCAAAGACATTGTCCTTAGACTTGATTTAATCGAAGAGCGACGTTTTAGCGAAGGTTGGGTTTACCTTAGATATGGCATTCAAGTTTAGTTAACCGCTTGCTTGTCAATATAGTTTCCTAGTAAACTATATTAACAAAGAATCGGGGAAGTATGACACAGAAAGAAAAGAAAATTGTTAATACTCTTAAATCACACATCGGTTACCATTTAAGAGTCGTTTCAAATGCAGTTTCATATTCGTTCGCCAAAAAGCTCAGCGACAGCGAAGTCACAGTCGCTGAATGGGTAATTCTTAGAGAAATGTATTCGGAAGATCAAAAAATATCACCTAGTGCTATTGCCGAAATGACCGGCCTTACTCGAGGAGCCGTCTCTAAACTTATAGATCGCCTTCTGAATAAAGGACTTGTGACAAGAGAAGAATCTTCAGACGATCGTCGATTTCAAGATTTAAAACTTACTACAAAAGCAATGAGACTCGTTCCTAAGTTAGGTCATATTGCAGATAAAAATGATGAGAGTTTTTTTTCCGTTCTTACAGATAGCGAGAAGAAAAATCTTGTAAAGACACTCATCAAGATTGCTGAGCATCACGAGCTTAACACAAACCCAATCGAATAAAAGGCAGACTTTATGACGATCACTGAAAAACTCATTGAGGCGCAAAAATATGCATTGTCCATCAGACCCAAAATTGGCGGCTTCCCAGTTCTAGCTGAAGTTCTTCGTCAAGCAGGCATACAAAATAACCATTGGTCACTACCTTCCTGTCAGTCAATTTATCTAATGAAGGAAGGTTCAGTTGTCCAACAAGTAACTCCACTTGTGAGTGGGACACATGAAATACCGAAATTTGATCTTGAAGCTTTGATCACTGCTATTAGAACAGATCAAGAAGGTCGCAGCACTTTTCCAGAGTTCCTACAGTCTGCCTGGAGGGCCGGTGTGGTTGAATACAATACGGATTTAAGTCTTAGAAAAGTCACTTATTACGGTGTTAATGGCGAAAGCTATTTTGAAGAATATCCAGCCGTTGATGTAAAAAGATAAAATGCACCCTGAGGAAGCCGCGATAATCATATTGTTATTTATGTCCTCAAGGGCTTGAAGTCGGATTTTTTTTGAACCATTCAACAATCATCGGCATATTCTTTTCAAAGTCTCCAGGAACAGAAAAATTCAACACCCCAGCTCTTAGATCACTACGATTTTCAAAATCGTGTTTGATACCCGCAGGAACCAAAATAAACGATCCTTTCGGAGCATCTATCCAGCTTCCATCCATAAAAAAACTCATCGTCCCCTCAAGGACGTAAAATAAATCGTCTTCACTATGTGAATGGATCCCAGGCCCTGTGGACATTGATTCAAGCCACCACTCCGAAACTGAATACTTGCTCCCGGTTTCTTCACCGTCTGCTTTAAATATAGCCTTCATGGTGCCCATGTCATAAGTACGACCGGCCTCAGGAGGTAAGCTTACTAACTTTGATTTTTTCTCTATACTGTCTCTCATAATTATTTCTCATTTATAGGTTCTATTTAATTAACTCATCTAATTTATCGAATGAACCTGTAAATCCGACAGTCATACCAGGCTTGGAGTCGTGGAAAATTTTTCTCTCAACATCAGTCGCTTCTCCATAAATTTCCCAAAACACGGTGACCCGGGTTTCATTATGTCCTTCTTCAGCAAAGCTAACAGTTGCAAGAATCATATCAGGCCAATTTTTCTCAAAAGGTGGTTTACTTAAGTTTCCGCTTTCGTCTGTAAAACACTGAGTGTAGACCAACCGGTGAACAGGGGATATTTCCTTATAGTCCATCTTCCCATAATGATCGATGGTTTTACCGTTCGACATTTTATAAAAAGTCGATTGGCCTTGCTTTATATCGGACTCAAAATAATCCATCGTAAAACCGACAGGTGGAAGCCATTGTGAAAAATGTTTGGGATTTGTCCACATATCAAAAATTTTCTCTATCGGTGCTTCAAATGTACGGTTTATGACAAAAGGATCCTTCCCTGTTTTTTTAATTTCCAGATACTCCGCTAATCTGTCCCATGTCGCATTTCCACCTGCTCGCTTGATATGTTTTTTAATTTCACGAGCTGCTTCTGGGGTATCAACAGACATAGTCATGTCCATGACAGTTTTTCCCTGGTGCTCTTCAAATGTAACAATAACTCTGAAAAGTGCCGGGCGGTCTTCGTTTCCTCCGTGATCGTAAACAAGTTTTTTGTAAGGAACAACCTCGTGGTAAGTTGTAATATTTGGGTAGTCCACGCCATCTGGTCCATGCATGGTATAGATCCATTTTCCGCCTGCTGTGAGGTCTTTGCTTTTTGTCGTCAGGGTAAAGCCTCTTGGGCCCCACCATTTTGTAACGTGTTTATCTTCAGTCCACATTGTCCAAACAAGTTTTGCTGGGGCATCGTAAACGCGAATAAGTCTTAGCTCGTTAGGTTTTGCGGCGGCCATTTTTTAATCCTTTGCTTTTTTTCTTAGATTGGATGGTTTTGATATATTCATCAAGTCGATCAAAGCTCTCTTCCCAGAACTCTCGGTACTGATCTATCCAATTGGTAGCTTCCTTAAGGGGAGCCGCGTTGATCTGACAGGAACGCCACTGCGCTGTTTTGGTTTTTTTTATAAGCCCAGCTTTTTCAAGGACCTTTAAATGTTTTGCGATAGCAGGAAGACTCATTTCATTCAGAAATGGTTTAGCTAGTTCGCTAACATTGGCCTCCCCATTCATAAGCTCCGAAAGTAAGGCCCTACGGGTCGGATCGGCGAGGGCAGAGAATGTCATTGAAAGATGATCAGTCAAATTAAACCTTTTGGTTAATTAACCATATGGTTTAATATAACATAATTCTTAAGAGTGTCAAATATGAAACATCTGTAGACAATCATCTGCAGTTAAACCCAAAATTAATCATGAAAAAAAAGATTGAGACAAAAAAGAGCGCCTCTAAACCTAAGCTCCTTTCAGGAGACAATCCCCAGATTGCTAAAGGCGATGGAGAAACTCCGGTTAAAGCTTACATAGACGCAGTCCCAGGCTGGAAAAATGACGTGTGTTTGCGTCTCGACCAACTCATTACGAAGAATGTTTCTGGCGTAGTAAAGGCCGTGAAATGGAATACTCCCTTTTACGGACGAAAAGAGATAGGGTGGTTTGTGGCATTTCATTGCTTCAGTAAATATGTAAAAGTAACTTTTTTTAAAGGTCAGGCCTTAGAACCTATTCCCCCCATCGGATCAAAAGATCCCCACACTCGTTACTATCACGTAAACGAAAACGAAAAAATCGATGAGAAACTCTTTGTGAAGTGGCTCAAGCAAGCCTCGAACATGGAAGGCTGGGGCAAAATTTAGACGAAATGATGAACAACAGTGCCAATATGGCACTAAATCATTTTTTTTCTTTCATCGTATCTCAATGGCTTATCATATTGGATTCAATCTTATATATTGGGCAAAAATAATCATCTCTCAAAAGGAATATGATGAAGCATTTACTGATTCTATTGAGTTTTTTCGTCATTCAAGAAAGCTTTGCGGCGGACCCAAAGATAGAAGCGAGTGCCGATGAAGCGGACCAGACAATTACTAACCGCAGGCTGAGAGCTTCCGAAGGATCTCTTTCCAAGTGGTCAATTTCAACTTTCTGGAACTATTCAGGGGGCTCGTTAAGTGATCCAACTGAACCTGAAAGACCAAATATCGTTAACGGTGGTAACGTTCAAGCCTTGCAAGCACTTTCGGGTGAGGTAGGAGTTAAGTACCGACTTACTAAGCTCGACAGCTTAACTTTTAGTACGGGTCTTCTTATGACGACGCCGTTTAATTCGTCTATTGATGACAACTCGCGCCTCAAGCAGGGGTTTGATAAAAATGCAAGAAAACTAAATATTCAAAATCCATTCCTTAAGTACTCACACTTAAATAAAATTCTTGGTATTCAGTCTATCTCAACAATTCAAGGTAAGTTTTTCACTGATAACCAATTTGCGGAACGCCGCTTTCGCTCTGAACTGCTTCTAAGTCAAAACTTTATGAAAGATGTTGGCCAGACAGGTTTTAGTTATGGAGCTGCACTAATGGGCTACTTCTATGATTATCGCGATAGCGTTAATAAAGAAGATCTTACTCGCCAGTTATTAGGTCTCTACCCACAAGCCGAATACGTTATAAACGACATGTTTAATGTGAGAACGGTTTTAGGATGGCAGGTTTTTGAGAATTTACGTGGACAGCCTTCAGATACATACACAAAACGAAAAGTTTACCAATCTGTTGGAGTAGGTGTTTCGGTAACAAGAGACTTGTTCTTCTACCCAAATATCCAGTTCATTCCAAGCAACATCCGTGAAGATGTCACAAACATTGCTCTTCAGATGAACTGGAACATTTTCTAAAATTCGTATATCAACTTCACAGCTCTCTAAAGTCGTTTTTAAAACGATTTTAGGGAACTAGTGACGGTAACCCGCTCCAAACTCACCAATTCTTTCTGTCTGTGAAAGGGATTCTTCTTCTTGGGCAGCGATTTTCCGGTCCTGACTTGCACAAGATACGAACAAGCTCGCCATAGTTAACAAAAGTAATAGTTTCATAAATCCTCCTTAGTACCTTATAGACCTATCGGATAATTCTTCTATTAACTAAAGCATGTACCTAGCCTGATGTCAACGTGCGTTAAACGTACTAAATAACTTCAGTCCACTCAATTACTAGACTATTTTAGGAGGTAAAGACTGCTTTATAGAATTAGAACCATTTGGAGAATTCTTCTCTCTCTTCATCCCGAAGAGTTAGAATCTCATAGCCTTTATCTGTTACAAGAATTGTATGTTCCCATTGGGCGGATAGTTTTCCATCTTTCGTCACAACGGTCCACTCATCATCAAGATGAGCAATTTGTCTTGAGCCTTGATTAATCATGGGCTCAATTGTGAAGGTCATGCCTTTTTGGAGAACCAGGCCTTTTCCTTTTGTACCGTAGTGAGGAATTTGAGGGTCTTCATGCATCTTCTGTCCAATACCATGCCCGCAATACTCTCTTACAACAGTGTAATCGTTTCTCGTGGCATGAGTGTGAATTGCATACCCAATATCTCCGATAGTGTTGCCCGGCCGAACTTGCTCAATGCCTTTCCACATACATTCATGTGTTATTTTGCACAGGCGTATGGCCTCAGGGGACACCGTACCAACAGCGTACATTCTGGAAGTGTCAGCTATAAAATTATGTTTTTTGACAGTGATATCGAGGTTAAGAATATCTCCGTCTTTCAGTATGTCGTTCTTAGAAGGAACTCCATGGCAAATCACATTATTAAGTGAGCTGTTAAGAGCAAACTTAAAATCATATTGGCCAATTGAGGACGGGATGGCCTGATATTTATTAACGATCAATTCTTCAGCAATTTTTGCAATGGTATAGGTATCAACTCCAACCTTCACATGTTCTTTTAGAGTTGTGAGAATTTCGCCCGCAATTTTTCCTGTTTGGCGATAAAGAAGTATTTCGTTTTGATCTTTGAGTTTAATCATTTCTTCCTGGCCTTCTTGAGAATGCTCTCGATTGAAAGGTTGTCGTTTTCAAACAGGAAGTTTCTCAATTCTTCATAGGATTTATCCCGATAAAGCTCACTTAGCATTCCGATTTTAAGCCAATGTTCTGCCTGTGAGTTAAGAGACCGGTCAAGCGCTTTGGACGCTTTTCTAAGTTGTAGGTGGATTTCATCTGATATTTTTACGATTCCCATTCGTACACTATATACAAAACAGAGCATAATGTATACTTACTACTAAAATCAGATTCCTAGTTAATCATAAAAATGGATGATCATGAAATCACTTCTTTTTGTTATCAGTCTACTCCTATCCTCTAATGTTTTTGCTAAAAGCAAAGATGAGCAAAGAATTTGGCTCGGAATATTTGCCAAAAAAAATCTAGCTACTCATTATGACTTTTGGGCCGAGGCTCAACTACGCCATGATGAAACTAATCAGACAATGAATCAGACTCTTAACCGTTTTGGAATATTGAAATCCCTGGATGAAAATCATGAAATTGGTTTTCTTTTTGCCTACGTCCAGGCGGGCCTGATTAAAGAGTATCGCCCGACTATTCAGTACGTTTACAAAACAAAGTGGAATCTTAATTCATTTACGGTTCGCAACCGGCTAGAAGCAAGGGATATTGAAAATGAAGAAGCTGACTCCATCAGATTTAGATCCCTCCTCAGATACGCCCATATTTTGAATGACAAATATGAGTTTGTTCTCTGGGACGAGCCTTTCGTAAATCTCACTCACGAAACCTGGTCTGGGGATCGATTCGTTGAAAGAAATCGCGCTTTTGTGGGCTTGAGAAGAAACTTTAACAAGGCTAACATTGAAGTTGGATATATGAATCAGTATATTCCCCGAAAAGCTCAAAATGTAAGTGAGCATGTACTAGTCTTGTATTTATTTTTGTAAAAAGGAAAACTCCATGGCCTACGAAATGTTAGTTGGACTCAAGATTAAAAATAGTCACATGTATCAACAGTACCGTGAGGCCATGCAACCTATTCTTCAACAATTCGGGGGAGGTTTCCGGTATGACTTCTGGGTAAGTGAAACCTTAAAGTCAGCAACCCCTTCTCCGATTGATCGTGTTTTTACCATATACTTTAAGGACAAAATATCCATGGAGAAATTTTTCTCGGATTCAGAATATCTTAAAGCGAAGAAAGACTTTTTTGAAAGCTCTGTTGAGGCTACAACTATAATTGCCCAATATGAGATTTCTACCTAATCATTTGTTTTTCGCGATTTGAACCAATTACACAAAGAGCAACTAAACTGGCAATAAGCCAAGTGAGTGGCCTTACATTTTCTCCCAAAACAATGATGGCTATTAGAAGTGTGAGAAATGGCTGCAGGAGTTGCACGAGTGCAATCTTTTCCATTGGTCCTATGGCCAGGACTTTAAACCACAGAAACATTCCAAGTGATTGACTGACAAAGCCCAGATACAGAAGTGATAGGCCTACACCTATGCCTAGCTCTGAAAGCTCCAGCGGAGCTTTATTAAAATGCACAAGAGAAAGGAGGATACAGACAGGTAGAGTAATAAGTACGGCCCAGGACATTGTCCGGGCGCCCCCATAAATACGTCCTGATCGGCCGCCTTCTACATAACCAAAAGCCGCAGAAAGTACGGAAAGAAATAAAAGCAAATCTCCTAATAACAATTTTTCCACATTGAGAATAAAAAAGAAGCCAAAACTTAATAGAGTTCCCGCCAGAGAGAAAAACCAAAATTTAACTCCAGGATTGAGTCGATCTCTTAGTATTGAATAAATAGAAGTAGCTAAGGGTAAAGCGGCCAGGGCAACAGCAGCATGACCTGCAGGAACTTCCCGCAGACCATAGGCCATCAAGCTATTAAAACCAATAACAGTTCCCAGAGCTGTTGCAATAATTCCAGGCCATGCCTTTTTTGGAGGAAGCCACTTATCCGAGATCACAAAAACTCCACATACCAGTCCGGCACCTATAATCCTTAAAAGGATTATAGATTCTGCGGGCATCGCCAGCGAAGCTAATCTGGTTAAAGGAGCTGTAAATGAAAACATTAAGACACAAATGACTGCCAAAAAAATATTCATTATTTCCAGAAGTGCAGACTTAAGTAACAAGTGATTAAAGATAAAATAACTGTTAGAGGTAATCCTATTTTCATGAAATCTGAAAACCTATATCCACCGGGACTAAGAATTAATAAGTTCCCATGATGTCCGATAGGAGTCAGAAAAGAAGCGATGGCCCCAATGGTAACTGTAAGAATTGAAGCAGTTGGAGAAATAGAAGCACTCTTAGCAAAGGCTACTGCAATGGGAGCTAATAGGACTGTAGTAGCAGCGTCAGAAAGAATTTGTGTAAGAAGTGCCGAAATCCAAAAAAAGACCAAGAGCATAGTGAATGGCTCCCAGCCACCTGTGTATTGAATGATCTGGGCAGCAAGCAATTTATCGACACCAGTTCTTTCCATCGCAATTCCAAGAGGAATTACACCGGCAATCATAACGAATATTTTTACTTCAACTGACTCGTAGGCTTTTTCAATATCCACACATTTCGTGAGAATCATTGCCATCGCTCCCGTCATGAATGCCAGGTAAGCTGGTAAAATCCCTGTCGCAGCAAGAGAAATAGACGTCAACATGATGAGAGAAGCTAATTTACTTTTATTTCTTCTTATCGCATTTCCATAAAAAGGTAGAAACATAAGAAAGCCACGGTGCAAGCTTATGCTTTCAAGTTTTTGTCGCGGTCCCCAGAGTACCAACATATCTCCAGGCTTAATTATGGTATCGGCAACACCTGAAGAAACCCAACCAACTTTGCGCCAGATGCCTACCACTGCAACACCAAAGCGGTTATAAAAATTAATCATTGATACAGATTTTCCGACAAATTCAGACTTTGGCGAAATGACTGCCTTCAATATTCTTTTATCATCACCATCGACATTGAGAGAAACCTCTTGACCACCACTAAATTTCTGAAGCGCCTTAAGCACTAATCCATCTTCCCCATGAAAAGAAGTCAATTCATCGGCCGTAGTTCTGATGACAAAAGTATCACCCTCAGCAAGCATTTCTTCGTCAATTTTGGCCTGATCTGATTTATCTTTTCGGTACCATTTAAGAATAGAAAAATTTTTCTCCGTAGTTGTAACTACGTCCAGATAGGATTTTCCGATCCAGATACTATCTGGAGCAACGATTAATTCAGTTGTTATTTCTGTCAGTTTGAAGCTATCAACAACGTCATCATCTCCGGAATTTTTCGGCAAAATCCATTTCATTAAAATACAATAAACGAGTCCTGCAAGCACGAGAGGGCCGCCAACTTTTCCCACATCAAAAAGACTAAGCCCCTTCTCCCCACTGCGTTTTAATATGTTATTGGCCAGAAGCAACGCAGGAGCACCAATAAGGGTTAATGTTGTCCCCAGAGAGGCAGCTGTTGCCATTGGAATTAACAAGCGCGAAGCATGTAAACCTTTTTCATCCTTACAAATTTTCATGATAATCGGAAGCATCATGGCCGTTACCATCAAGTGATGAGTGAATGCAGACATCACTGCTACGGCAAGCATAATGACAAAGATGGCCCGCACTTCGCCCTTACCTGAAAGCTTTGTCACCCACTCACCAATGACATCAGTGACACCGGTTGAGGAAAGACCGGCGGACAGGATAAAAACGGCGGCGACAATAATTGCAGGCTCACTTGAGAACCCCGCAAATGCCTCATTAACTTCAATTATCCCTGTCATCGAAAGTGCAAGGACGATCAGCATTGCAACCACATCTACGCGCAAATACTCTGTTATAAAAAGAATAATTGAGGCGACCATAATACAAATAAAAATGATCTGATCATAGTTAAGTCCGAGAATCATTTATGCATCCTTTAAGGTATTTCTTTCGTCGATTATATGAAGGTCTCTTTGAGGATAAGGCATTCGAATTCCAGCAGCTCTAAAAGATTTCAGTACACTAAAATTCAATAAACTCCGTAAGGCACCTTTGGTGTCAGAAAAGTCAGTGGTCCATACCAACAAACTAAACTCCAGCCCATTCTCACCAAAACCCGTCAGTCGTACTTTTGGTTTTGGTATTTTTAGAACTCCTGGCTCATTGTCAGCAACTTCAAAAAGTAATTTTTCGACAAGATCAGGATCAGAATCATAAGCAACATTCATCGATATACTTATGCGTACATTATTTCCTGAGTGACTCCAGTTTATGACCTGCTTTGAGATAAAATCAGAATTGGGAACAATAATAGAGACATTATCATTTGTGACAATAGTCGTGGCACGAGCGGATATACGTTGAACATTGCCCGAAATATTCCCTACTTCTATCCGGTCGCCGAGCTTAAGAGGCTTTTCGACAAGTATGATAATACCACTGATAAAATTACTAAAAATCATCTGCATTCCAAAACCTATCCCGATACCGATGGCACCTGTCAGGATGGTGAAGAAGCTCAAATCCAGACCCGTGGTTTGTAAAATCCCCATGAGACCCAGGACTAAAATGACGTAATAGCTGATTGTGATGGAGGCACGCCAGTTACTGACGTTAATGCCCTTCCTGTTATTCAATGAAACTAAAAGCCAGTTGCGGGTTTTAGTTATGACGACAAGAAAAACCATGAGCACAACAAAATTTAAAAGCATGAACCATAAAGTTATGGGCGTTTTACCAAGAGTGATTAGTGGGTAGTTCAGGCCAATCCATAAAGCAGCAGTAAAATCAGAAAAGTTATCCACAAATTCTCCAAAAAAATGATTCCGACGAATCGAGAGGAATACTATATCAATTAATAGTCTCAGAGGTCACTCCTAACCTCAGTTTGACCATTTGCGAAATTTATTGTCCTGCATTGCAAACAGTCTTTAAGTTGATGTCCTCCTATGTTAAAAGTTTCTAGTAAATAAACAGGATTAAAATCATGACAAATACACAAGTAGCAGAATCTTTTCTTAATTCAGCAGCAATGGGGGACGTTCAGGAAGCTTATGATAGATATGTAAGCCCAGACTTCATTCACCATAACCAATATTTCAAAGGTGACCGTCAATCACTTTTGGATGCCATGAAAGAAGCTTCTAAAACATCGCCAAACAAAAGTTTTAAAATCAAAAAAGTGATACAAGAAGGAAGCAGTGTCGCTACCTATTCAGAGGTGATTCAGAATGACATGAGTATTGTTGTTGTCCATATTTTTAAAATAGAAAATGGTAAAATTGTCGAACTATGGGATGTTGGTCAGGTTATTTCCCCAGACTCTCCAAACGAAAACGGACTTTTTTAATTATGAAAACAACACGGCAGGAAAGCTTCACTGTTATCGGCGTTGAAGGAAGAACAAACAATGTTAAAGAGTTCAGTGGCCAGGGAATCATTCCTCAGATTTGGGGAAAGTTCATGGCCGAGAATCTTTTGAATAAAATCTCAGATAAAACCGATGGATCAATCATTGCTGCTTACACCGACTACGTCAGCGACAAAAATGGTGACTATACTTTCTTTCTCGGTGTGAAGGTAGATAGAGATGCCACAGTTCCTGAAGGAATGATTTCCAGGCATGTTCAAGAAGGAATTTACCAGGTCATGACTTCAGAAACGGGACCAATCTGGCAAGTTGTCCAGGATTTATGGAAAAAGATCTGGTCTGAACATGATAATGGCCGGTCTTATCAATTTGATTATGAGGTTTATGAACATCGCGCCACGGATCAAGATGCAGCTCAGGTAGACGTTTATCTTAGTGTAGTGACTATAGAGTAATTTCGAATGTTGCCCCGTTTCGGTGCTCCAACACTTTAATGTCTCCTTTGTGGAGTTCAATTATTTTTTTAGTTATAGACAGACCCAACCCTGAACCTTTCCGGATGGTATTACTGCCTCGTGCAAATCGGGTGAATAAATGAGGAAGCATATCTGCTGAAATTCCAGGCCCCTTATCTTTTATTCTGATTTTAATGTTGTTTCCGTAAGTTGTTACAAAAATATCAACCGTTTCATCAGAAGGACTAAAGTCGATGGCGTTATCAAGTAAATTTACTATCGCAGATTTTAAAAGATCTCCCATAACCGGTCTCTCTAAAACATCACCAGAATTATAGATTTTCTCATCGACATTAAGCCTGATGCTCACACTCTTTTCTTTTGATTTAGGACCAACACTGACAATCGCCTCGGTTACGATATCAATCAGATCCTCGCGCTCAAGTGGGATTTGAGGAGTGGCATCCACGAGAGCAAGAAGAAGCATATCATCGACAACTTTAATCAGGTGAACAATTTCTTTTCTGAAATCATCCCAATCTGACTTTGATGGTTGACTTGTATTGAGTGAATTATAAAGGATCGCCAGTGGTGTTTTGAGTTGGTGAGATACGTTCTGAATGAATTCATTTCTCTCTTTCAGAAGTACTTCAACAACCTCATCCTTGTAGCGTTTTTGCTCATGTCTCCAATACCAGAACATGAGGATACAAAAAATAAGTAGTCCCCAAAAAATCCAAACCAGTCGTTTGTGATGAACAACTGATTCCCATTTCGCCTTAGGAACTTTTGAAATTAGAAACCAACTCTCTGTCGTATTAGGGAGCTGGATCCTGAAATAGACAAGCAATCCTTTAACTGTTGATATGGACCCCTGAAGCTCTTTACTGTTTTTTAGTTTCGAAAATTGTTTAGGACCCAGTTCATCGGCATTATATAAAAGCGGAAAGCTTGCCATGTACTGACCAGATCCGTTTAAGAGAATCTCATCATTATTACCCGGGTTGTTGAAGCTTTTATTTTTTGCAAAAAATTCCAGGATTTTTTCACCATCAATATTTAATATGAGAAGACCTTGCTTACCTTCCCCGAACTGAGTTCTTTTCGAGACCCTTACAGTTTGCTTTATTGGCTCAACTGCAACACCATTTACAACAAGTGGCTCCATTGAGGAGAAAAAGAATGTATCCCCTTCTACTGTGTTAAGTTCTTTATAAAAATTTTGTTGAGAGAGATCGAATAAATCATTGGATTGTGTAAAACTTGCATCTTTATTCTGGATTATTTTAAACAGTTCTCTTCCGGCCGGATCAGTAAGTCGAACCATGAAGTAGCCGGCATGAGTTTCCAGAAATTTTATCAGTGATTGTACATCTGTATTAAATCCAACAGAATTGCGATCCATTTTAATAAGATCAAGTATTTCATTCTCAAAAAAATTAAAATCATCCTGAATACCATTGACCAGGACCTTGATCTCATCGGCCAGGATATTGTTCCCTTGAAGAACTTCCAAAACCGCAAGGTTTTTTTCTTCTTCAATGCGTGCCCGGTAGGCAATTTGATCTAGGACAACCATCACTGCCAAAAGCAAAAAACCGAAAAGAGCAGAGCGTCTCCAGACTTTTGCTGGTCCATCATTCTTCACTTAAAACATACCCCATACCTACAATGGTTTTTATGAGTTTAAGTTCATGTTCAGAATCAATTTTTTTTCTCAACTGCTTTACGTAAACATCAACCACGTTTGATTCGGGGTCAAAGTGATGATCCCAGACATGTTGAGCGATCTGCGCTCTTGTAAGAGGACGACCGAGATTGCGCATAAAATATTCAAGAAGCGAGTACTCTTTGTTGGTGAGCTTAATTGTTATTCCACCGCGGGTAGCATTGTGTTTAACAATATCAAGTTCCAGGTCTTTGCATTTATAAACAAGTGGCTTGTCGGCACTTCTTCTGAGTAAGGCCCGGATCCTGGCCGAAATTTCTTCAACATCAAAGGGCTTAGTCATGTAATCATCCGCCCCCGAATCTAATCCCCGGACTTTATCCTGAATCTGAGAGAGTGTTGTAAGCATAAGAATGGGAGTCTGGGCCTTAAGAGTCTTAAAATGTTTACAAATTTTAATCCCGTTATCATCCGGGAGCATGACATCTAAAACGACTAAATCGTAATCATATTGATCAAAATAAGAGCGCGCCTCATCACCCGTCTGAACAGAATCAACGGCATGGCCCAAGCCTCTAACGATCTGGGCAACAAATTGAGAAATCTTAATTTCATCTTCAACTACCAAAATTCTCAAGGAATTCACTCCAGATGAGGAAAATTTCATTCCGCATTCATTTGATCTTCATGTCTAAGAGCTATTGTACCTACAGAAACGAAATCAGAGAAGGTGAAAAAATGGGCACGTCATTTAGCGCTTCAGATCTTAAGGCAGGGTTAGTAGTCTCCCTTATTGCCCTTCCTTTATCCCTTGGAATATCTCTGGCTTCGGGAGCTCCCTCTTCAGCAGGACTTATCTCGGCCGTCTTAGGTGGATTACTTGGCGCCTATCTTGGTGGATCCTATGTAACCATTAACGGACCTGCCGCAGGACTTATTGTTGTCGTTCTTGGTGCTATTCAAAGCCTGGGTGACGGAGACCCAATGAATGGATTTCGAAGAATGTTGGCGTGTACAG
The DNA here is from genome assembly GCA_002482685.1 of Bacteriovoracaceae bacterium UBA7695. GTDB lineage: Bacteria > Bdellovibrionota > Bacteriovoracia > Bacteriovoracales > Bacteriovoracaceae > Peredibacter. The sequence goes on from DLGL01000046.1 coordinate 20,581, forward strand.
TTGTAGTGGGTGTGCTGCAAATAATAAGTGGCGCTTTGAAAGCAGGTCGCCTGGCATCTCTCTTTCCTCTTTCGGTCGTTCACGGGATGCTGACTTCTATTGGACTTATAATAATAGTCAAACAGGCTCACGTATTTTTAGGTCACAAAGCTTCAGGCTCAATTTTTCAATCAATAGCAACTATACCAGAATCTATTCTTCACCCGGTTCCTGAGTCTGCTCTTATTGGATTATTTAGTATTGTGCTTCTTCTTCTCTATCCAAGTATTAAACTGAAAGTTGCAAAGATCCTCCCAGCCCCTTTGGTCGTTGCCGCTCTAGCGATAGGTCTGGGCTTGTATTTTAAGCCCTCTGCGATGGTGAGCATTTCAACAAATCCTAGTAATTTTATTATTACTCCGATGTTTGACGTCATCTTTTCAATGAAATCTATCATGGCCATTGTTACGATTTTCTTTGTCGCTAGCCTTGAATCAATTCTGTCTGCGAGTGCAGTTGACCAGTTAGATCCTTTGGGCCGAGAGTCAAACTTTAACCGAGAGCTTTGGAGTAAAGGAATAGTCAATTTAGCTTGTGGAATGCTCGGAGGCTTGCCCATCATAG
>DLGL01000122.1:0-15131 GCA_002482685.1 Bacteriovoracaceae bacterium UBA7695
AATTTATATGCGCAGAAGTGCTACGACGACCGGTCTTCTTGTTTGGGGTCGATTCCTCTGGGAAGAAGCGGACTACAGTAATCCTCAGACCTTCGCAGAAACAATCGGTGTTGTAACTGCGGGTGGAAGCTCCTTCCGAGAGTTGGACGACATGGGAACTTCAGATCATTTAAATACATCCCCTGTTCCAGTACCTGATTCTAATTTGTCGATTCTTTCGACTCTGGCCAATTACCGCTCATCGGAGTTAGAGTTAACAGACGGCAACAGATATTGCTTCTACGACAGGGTAAATAGTGGGACTGTCAGCAATCAATCAAGTTCACTGATAATAAAAACAAAATTGAGATAAACTAATGACGACCCAGGTAATAATTACGAAGTTTCTTCCTCTTTCACTTGCTATTATTATGTTCGGGTTTGGTCTAACTTTAACACCTGCCGATTTTAAAAGAATTTATCAATATCCAAAGAGTGTATTCCTTGGCTTATTCTGCCAAATGGTGCTGCTGCCTTTGTTGGCCTATGGAATCTGCAAAGCCTTTGACCTCTCGCCTGAAATTTCTATAGGTGTGATGATTCTTGCTGCAAGTCCCGGTGGGATAACGGCGAATTTATTCTCACATCTTGCTCATGGAGATATTGCCCTGAATTTGACTTTGACGGCCATCAATAGTGTCCTTGCCGCTTTCACGTTGCCACTTTTGGTCAATCTGGCCTTCAGTCTGTTTGCAGGTCAGGAACAGAATATTGGATTACAATTTGGAAAAACTCTTGAAGTGTTTGCCATTGTTTTAATTCCCGTTGTTATTGGCATGGTGATTAATAATAAAAAACCGCGTTTTTCTGCAATGATGGATAAACCTGTAAGAATTTTTTCGATGCTCGTTTTAGTTATCATTATTGCTGGAGCAGTCATTCAGGAAAGAGAGAGGCTTTCTAGTTCGTTCGGCCAAATAGGCCTTGCCATGCTTATCTTTAATTTAGGAAGTATGTTTATTGGTTTCATGGTTCCGAAACTTTCAAAACTTTCCAATAAAGAAGCAACGGCGATCTCAATGGAAGTTGGAATTCATAATGGAACACTTGCCATTTATATTGCAGTCGCTCTGTTAGGATCTTTTTCTCTTGCACTGCCTGCGGCCGTTTATTCAGTCATTATGTTCTTTACTGCTGCGCTCTTTAGCTTCTATTTATCTAAGAAAAATGCTTAATTTAGCCGAGATTTTCTAATTTCAGCTATTTAGCCCTTGCGGCGTTGTTTCATCACGTCTTTTTATTTCATTCCCTAACATTGACACTCATCCAACTGAGCCCATATTGGAACTAAGAACATCGAAGCAGAGAGATTAATATGCAAGAAAATGAAGACAACAAAGAGGCGCCGAAGACTGAAGAAGTGGAGTCGGCAAATCCTGAAGTTTTGGCCAAAGAAGAAAAGAAAGAGGAAGTCGATTACAAGGCGAAATATTTTTATATCGCTGCTGAAATGGACAACTACCGCAAACGTATGGAGAGAGAGAAAGAAAATCTTTTGAAGTTCGGAAATGAGCGGGTTTTGAGTGATCTTCTTGAAGTGGTTGATAATTTTGACCGCACAATTGGAATGCTTAAGGGCGATCAGGACGAGAAAGTAAAAAATTTAGTTATTGGTCTTGAAATGATTGAAAAACAGTTTCTCGATACGATGGGTAAACATGGGTTAACACCTATTCAGTCTGTTGGTAAAGAATTCGATCCGAATTTTCACGAAGCGGTAGCGCAAGAATACGCTGAAGGGAAAAAGCCTCATGAAGTTATTAAGGAATTTCAGAAGGGTTATACTCTTAACGGCCGCGTGATGAGAGCCTCAAAAGTTGTCGTTTCAAGTGATAAGCAATAATAAAAAGATAAAATAATAAGGAGAATTATATGGGAAAAATTATCGGGATAGATTTAGGAACCACAAACTCATGTGTGGCAGTTATGGAAAACGGAGCTTACAAGATCGTTCCAAATGCTGAAGGTCACAACACAACTCCATCAATCATTGGTTTTGCTAATAATGGCGAAATCCTAGTTGGTCAGGTTGCTAAACGTCAGGCAGTGACTAACCCGACAAAAACTTTGTTCGGTGTTAAACGTCTTGTCGGTCGTAAATATACTGATAAAGAAGTAACTCACTTTAAAGAAGTGGCACCTTTTGAAATCTTCGCTAATAAAAATGGCGATGCATGGGTAAAAGTTGATGGGAAGGAATTCTCAGCTCAGGAAATTTCAGCAAAAGTTCTTGAGAAAATGAAAAAAGCTGCCGAGGACTACCTTGGTCAGCCGGTTACAGAAGCTGTTATTACAGTTCCTGCTTACTTTAACGATGCTCAGAGACAAGCTACAAAAGATGCCGGCCGTATTGCGGGTCTTGATGTTAAACGTATCATCAACGAGCCAACTGCTGCGGCACTTGCTTACGGGCTTGATACTAAGAAAGATAAAAACATCGCAGTTTTCGACTTAGGGGGCGGTACATTCGATGTATCAGTTCTTGAAATCACAACTGACGGTGTATTCGAAGTTAAATCAACTAACGGAGATACATTTCTTGGTGGTGAAGACTTCGATTACAGAATTATTAACTGGCTTGCTGAAGAATTTAAAAAAGAAACATCTATCGATCTTAAGAACGACAAGATGGCACTTCAGCGTTTAAAAGAAGCTGCGGAGAAAGCGAAACATGAACTTTCTTCAGTAACTCAAACAGATATCAATCTTCCGTTCATCACAATGGATGCTTCAGGTCCTAAGCATTTAAACCTGAACCTTTCTCGTGCGAAGTTTGAATCTCTGATTGGCGATCTTGTCGATAAATTGATTGCTCCATGTAAAATGGCGATCAAGGATTCTGGTCTTACACTTGCTGAAATTCACGAAGTGATTTTGGTTGGTGGTGCGACTCGTATGCCAATCGTTCAACAGAAAGTTAAAGAGATCTTCGGTAAAGAACCATCTAAAGGTGTAAACCCGGATGAAGTTGTTGCTGCTGGTGCTGCGATTCAGGGTGGTGTTCTTGCAGGTGACGTTAAAGACGTTCTCCTTCTTGACGTAACTCCTCTTTCACTTGGTATTGAGACTCTTGGTGGCGTCTTCACTAAGATCATTGAGAAAAATACGACGATTCCTACTAAGAAATCGCAAGTGTTCTCAACAGCAGTGGATAACCAACCAGCTGTTTCGATTCATGTTCAGCAAGGTGAGCGTGAGTTCTCTGCTGACAACAAGACTTTAGGTAAGTTTGACCTTGGAGGAATTCAGCCAGCTCCGCGTGGTGTTCCGCAAGTTGAAGTAACATTTGATATTGATGCTAACGGTATCGTTCACGTTTCTGCTTTAGACAAGGCTACTGGTAAGTCGACAAACATTGTTATTACTTCGAACTCAGGCTTAACTGAGGAAGAAATTAAGCGCATGGTTGCCGACGCAGATAAAAACCGTGAGTCTGATAAAAAACGCAGAGAAGTTGTTGATGCCCGTAACAATTTAGACAGTCTCGTTTTCGCGTCTGAAAAAGCCATTAAGGATAATGGTGAGAAAATTCCTGCAGACAAGAAGACTGAGCTTGAAGGAGCAATCAGTGAAGCAAAAACCAAACTCACTTCAGAGTCATTGGATGAAATTAAAGCAGCGACTGAAAGATTACAAAACGTCGCTCATAGCCTGGCCCAGTTCATGTATCAAGGAACTGGAACTGATGGGGCTCAAGCCGGTGCCGGTGAAGGTCAAGGCCAGAACCCAGAGCAGGAGAGTGCATCTAACAAAAAAGATGACGGAGATGATGTAGTTGATGCAGATTATAAAGAAGTTTAATTTTTCGATTTAAGATTTTTAAAGGAGCCCCTAACCTTAGTTAGGGGCTTTTACAATTATGAGCCAAAAACGCGACTATTATGAAGTCTTAGGTATTCCTAAGTCGGCTTCCAAAGAAGAAATCAAAAAAGCATACCGAAAACTGGCCATGCAACATCACCCGGATAAGAATCCGGGAAATGCTGAATCAGAAGCCAAGTTTAAAGAAGCTTCCCATGCAGCTGACATCCTTATGGATGATCAAAAGCGTGCTATGTATGACCGAGTTGGTCACGCTGCTGAACAAGGCGGTGGAGGCGGCGGAGGCTTTGGTGGATTCCAAGGTGGTCAGGATTTTGGAGATCTAGGTGATATTTTCGGAGATATCTTCGGAGATATTCTGGGCGGCCAAAGACGAGGCGGCGGGCGTGGTGGACGCGGACGTTCTCGCGCCATGGCCGGTGATGATCTTCAAACTGAAATGTTTGTAGCCTTTGATGAAGCGGCTTTTGGCGTAGAAAAAGAAATTCAAATCAACCGTTCATGCCAATGTGAAACTTGTTCTGGTACCGGAGCTAAGAAGGGTTCTGGACCTGTGACTTGTGAAACTTGTCAGGGTCATGGAGAAATCCGACGCCAACAAGGTTTCTTTACTATTGCTCAACCTTGTCCGCGCTGTCATGGATCTGGTCAGATGATTAAAGATCCATGCGAAAGTTGTGGAGGAAGAGGCCGAGTTAAGAAAAAAGAAAAGCTTTCGGTAAAAGTTCCGGCAGGAATTGATGAAGGACAAAGACTTAAGCTCTCGGGTCAGGGGGATGCAGGATCAAATGGAGGCCCGGCGGGTGATCTCTACGTCATGATCCATCTCAAAGAACATGAGTTCTTTAAGCGTGAGGACTATGACGTTCTTTGCGAAGTACCGATTAGTTTTTCTCAAGCAGCACTGGGCTGTGAGATTGAGGTTCCCACTTTAGGTGGAAGAGTTTCAATGAAAATACCTGAAGGTACTCAGGCCGGGCAAAAGATGAAGCTTCGTAATAAAGGAATAACAAAACTTGGTGGTTACGGATTTGGTGATCAAATCATAACGATACATGTGGAAACACCGACAAAACTTTCAAAAGATCAAAGAGAGATCTTTCAGCGCCTTTCAGAAATGGAGCAAAACAGTTCCAACCCAATGACTAAGGGTTTCTTTGATCGTGTGAAAGAACTCTTCCAGTAATTTATCTCTCCTGTGGCCCGAAGCGCGTCAGATCGGGCCACTTTTTTATGACAAGTATTCCTTAGGAAGTTAAAATGGTGAGCATCACTCAGTGACGGCTTTCCAAAGGGATATTCATGCGTTTTGTTCTAGCTCTACTTTTCATTTTTCTTGCCTCATGCTCGCAAGTGTCTACTCGCAAGACGGTTGAAGACATTGAAATTTCTGAGATTGCCAAGCTGAAACTTGGAGAAGCTAGAGAATTGATTAAGGCCGGTCAGCAGAAACCTGCTTTGGCGAAATTGACTGAATTAAATGATGAAACTCTTTCACCAATTGAAAAGGCCCTGAAGTATAATTTAAAAGGTGTCATTCTTTTCAATATGAATGAAGTAGATAAGTCGATTTTGAATTTTGAAGTCTCTGAAAAATATTCTCCTAAAGATACCCAGCTTTATTCTCAAGTTCAATTAAACATGGCCAGTGGTCACTATAAGTTAAACCAGTTTTCTGAACTTCGTGGCCGATTAAATAAAATTGACCTCAAAATGCTTACAGATGCTGAAAAGAAAAAATTTGCTCAGTTAGAACTGGCCTATGGAAAGAAATTTGAAAATCAAAAAATGATTGTGAACTCTTCTTTGATTTTGATGAGTGATCTTACTTCCTTCACTTCTATACAAAGTTCTAACTATTTTTCTTCGATGAAAGAAGCCTATAAAAAACTCAGCAATGCTCAAAGAGTTGAACTTCTCGAAGAATGGAATGAAACTGATAATCTTGCTGTGGCCAATCTTGCTATTTCCGAAGCTGAAGAGCGCTACCTGGCAGGTGACAAATCAGGTGCTAAAGATGTAATGAGCTGGCTTAAGGCAGAGTTTTCAAATAATGATGAAGTAAATAAATACATCAAAGACTTTGACCTTAGACTTGAGAATTCAGGCCGCATTAGTCTTAATAGCATCGGTTTAATCCTTCCACTGTCTGGCGATAAAGCGAGTTTTGGCCAAAAGGCCCTGAGTGGCGTTGATACCGGCCTTAAAGTTCTGGGATTGAATGACGGAGTTAAGATTCATACAAAAGATACTCTTGATTCTCCCGCTCAGGGTGCTCAGGCGGTCATTGACCTCATCCGTGAAGAAAACGTGTCTTTTATTATTGGAGGACTGTTCCCTGAGAGTGCTAAAGCAGAGTACCTGGAAGCCAGAAAATACGGAGTACTCTATATCTCCCTTTCGCAAATTAACTTACCTAAGGAAGAAAAAAATCATCATTTAATTGAAGTTCAGGGTTCAATAGAGTCTCAAATTGAGACTCTTCTTTCCGATGAAATGATCAAAAAGTTTGGCACCCGTCTGGGTGTCATATACCCAGAGAACGAGGGTGGAAAAGCTTACGCAGATGAAATCTGGAGAAAGGCCAATCAGAAAAATGTTCAGGTCACAAGTCTGGCCACGTTCCCTAAAAATACCCATGACTATCGTGATACTTCTCAGCTCTTCCTTGGACTTAAATATCCCCGAGAGCGATCCGAGGAGCTAAAAATTGTAGATGATGTTTACTCACTAGAAAAAACATCCATAAGAAGAGTTCAAAACCTTCCACCTGTACTAGATTTTGATTGGGTTTTTCTGGCAACCTATCCGCACGAGGCGATTGGGCTGATCCCGACTCTTGGGTATTACGATGCTAATCGTGTAAAGTTTGTTGGGGGCCCGAGCTGGGTTTCTAAATCAATGGTTAAAGAGCAAAAAAATCTTGGAACACTTTATTTTATTGGTGAGGATCCTAATGACATCAATCAAGAAATGCTCAATAAGTTTCAGGAACTTTATGGCAAGCCTGCAGGTCTTATCGAAATTCTGGCCTTAGACGCTATGAAAATTGGCGCTGATGCTCTTCTTACAACCAGTGATGTTTCAGGGCGGGATGAATTTGACGGAAAAATTAAAGATAAAGCTCTGAAAGGGTTAACTACAACATGGTCTTTAAAAGACGGCGTATGGATAAAGAATATGAATTCTATGACCATCACTCGTGGAGAGATTGTTAAAATGTTTGGGAATGCTCTTTAAGGCTTAGTTTGGATAGCGAAGGTAGTAGACCTGTTCAAAATTTCTTCCGAAATCTTCGAGATCCATTCCGTATCCAACGATGAACTGATCATCGATTTTTTTCCCCGTGATGTCAGGCTGAATATTAACAGTCCGTTTGTAGGGTTTATCAAATAAGGTCACTACCTCTAAAGATCTTGGTGAACTTAACTGAATGCGTTTTTTAAGAAAACTCAGCGCTCTTCCGGTATCTACGATCTCTTCAACTATCACAACATTCCTATCCAGGAGATTTGTGGTGTAGTCTTTACTGATGCAAATGGTTCCATGATTTTCTTTTCCACGACCAACGGCCTGAAGTTTTACAAAATCCACATAAACTTTGACGCCCTTGATTTCGCGAACTAGATCGGCCAGGAAAACCATGCTCCCTTTTAAGACGCCTATAAGAACCAGGTCCTGACCAGCATATTTTTGGGAAAGATTGTTCCCGAGTGCCTCAACAATGCCCTTAATTTCTTTGCTATCGATGTATTTCACGAATTGGCTGGAAACGAAGGTCGAAGGGAATTTATTTTTCTCATCACTCATGGGGCTCTTCCTTTAAAAGAAGTCATTCTAACCCTGAAAGACACCACTCGTGAAGGAGAGTTATCTTGAGTCTTTGACTCGGGTTAGGCTTAGAACACGGCGCATTTTACCTTTTTGAAGTTTGCGTAAAAGCCACTATGATCTAAATTGAAATCATGTGGATTTAGTAGCCGTATTAGGGCTAAAAGCGGTATTCTTGTAGGGTACTAATTTTTATAGATAATACACTTAGCTTCTGTTTGAAAGGATATATTTTATGTTTAAGAAGATGCTTGATTGGTTCTCAAATGATTTGGCCATCGATTTAGGAACGGCCAATACTTTAGTCTATGCCAAAGACCGTGGGATCATTGTGAATGAACCTTCAGTAGTTGCAGTTCACCAGGGTTTTCGTGGAGAACAAAAAGTTTTAGCTGTTGGTAAAGAAGCTAAAGAAATGCTCGGAAGAACACCAGGATCAATTAAAGCTATTCGTCCAATGAAAGATGGAGTGATTGCTGACTTTGAGGTCACTCAAGCGATGCTTAAATATTTTATTCAGAAATCATTGAATGGTTCAAAATTAATCAAACCTAGAATTATTATCTGTATCCCTTTTGGGATTACCCAGGTTGAAAAACGTGCGGTTAAAGAATCAGCTGAGCAAGCTGGTGCTCGTGAAGTTTATTTGATTGAAGAGCCTATGGCAGCAGCGATTGGTGCTGGTCTTCCGATTACTGATCCATCGGGCAACATGATTGTTGATATCGGTGGTGGTACAACAGAAGTTGCTGTGATTTCACTCGGTGGTATTGTTTATTCAAAATCTGTCCGCGTAGCAGGGGACAAATTTGATGAAGCGATTGTTTCTTATATTAAGAAAAAATATTCTCTTCTTATCGGTGAAAGAACTGCTGAGATGATTAAAATTTCGATTGGTAATGCTTATCCTTTCGATGATGAAGTTAAAACTTACGAAGTGAAAGGTCGTGACTTGATTGCAGGTGCACCTAAAACTATTGAAGTAACTTCGGACGAAATTCGTGAAGCACTTGCAGATCCTATTTCTGAAGTGGTTGAAGCTATTAAAATTTCACTTGAAAAAACACCTCCTGAGTTAGCTGCTGATATCGTTGATAACGGAATCATTCTTGCTGGTGGTGGATCACTCCTTGCGAATCTTGATATTCTTATCAAAGAGAAAACAGGTCTTCCTGTTTCCCTGGCAGAGGATCCTCTTACGTGTGTAGTCCGTGGTTGTGGAATGGCGCTAGAGTCTCTGACGCTTCTTCGTCAGGTAACAACTCTTAGTTAGTAACCTCAATGTCAGACACTTATTTCAGTAAACTCGACCCCAAGGAAAAAGAGAGCCGGCTTGTCCAGCTCGCAACCTCCAGGGGACGAGTGACTATTTGGATTAAGGGTCAAAAATCTAAACTTCTTTATCAGGTCATAGATTTTGAAAAAGACCGTCTCGAACTCCTTTTAGACTCTAAAGACAAACCTTTCCCTAAAGGCACAAAGCTACTTTGCTCATTTGAGTTGAGGGGGATGTATTTTTTTGGAGAAGTTGCCATTAATGAAAGTATCGTGAGTTCTATTGTTCTAGAAATCAAAGGTCAGCTCTATAAATCTGAAAAACGGGCCAGCTACCGTTTACTGACTTATCCCATCTATGACGTCTATGCTGAGTTTCAGCTGGAAGAGTCTTACGAGGGTAGTAATGTTGTTGGGATAAAAAACAGAACTACTCAGACTGGGTTGTTTAAAAACTTTCTGAAGCTTCTGGAAGCAAAAGATGAGGCAGAAGTTGAAGTCCATCAGTTAGTTAAATACCGGGTTCAGGATTTATCGACTACAGGTATGAGTCTTCATGTGGGCGAATTAGAGGCGCAGTATTTCTCAAAGAATTATGTATTTCAGGAAACAAAAATCATATTTCCTGATCAGGTATTGATCATCCCCGAAGTGAAAGTTGTCTATGTGGTGAATTACATAACTGGTGATAAAAATGTAAAAAAATACAAAGTAGGGCTTCACTTTCCTAATATGCCTACTATTGTTGATGAAAGTCTTGGAAAAAAGATCAATGAACTTCTTAGAGAAATTGATTTTAATAAAGATTTCGAGAACTTTTCAAAGTGAAGACGATTCTCTTTTTAAGTTTTATTCTTTCCGCTTGCAGCAACCTACTGTCTCAAGGCACTCCTAAAGAAGGCAAGACGAGTTTTGCTTATGTGGATGGATCGGGAAGATATCTCTATACCCGAGAGCAAAAACTTATAAAAACAAAAATTATTTCGAGAACTCAAATATCGGCACAAGGAAGTTCCAATAAATTCCTGGAGAAAAGTGTCATGGTTTCTCAGTTGGGTTCTATAAAGGATAACAACAATCGTATTGTTGTTCTAAGACCCCTAGCTTCAGATTTCACAGTCTGGCTAGAAGGCAAACGCTATGATTCAAAAATGAGGCTGGATGTAAAATCCCGCGCCATGAAGGTGACACTTACTAGCCCTGAAGATAAATGGAAGGGAACAACTATTTATCCCTTTCCTCCTGCTAAACAGTTTTGCTTCTTCTCGCAAATACCAGACTGCCTCTATCACAATCTCTTACTGACAAAGGCTTTGGCAAAAAAAGGAGAGAACTTTCCTTTTTATGTCATTTGGGATTCTTATCCCTATCTCCAGGAACAATTTACCGGTGTAGGAGCCAAGCTATTTGCACCAGCTGTTGTAAAGTATGATGGGGAACAAAAGTCATTAAGCAGATTTACTGTTGAGGTAAATGGACAAATTATCCTCTATCACTTTTCAAAGTCGTTTGATTTGGTGAGGATGTTCTGGATAGCTCAGGGGATTTCGGTTGTTCCCCCAGATGAGCAAATGAGTGATGTAGAAGAATAACGGAGAGTCAGTGGATAATTTTGGACAATTGATCATTTCAGGAGTTAAAGGTTTGTCCCTTTTGCCGGAAGAAATTGAATTTATTAAATCTGAAAAATTAGGCGGCGTGATCCTCTTCACTCACAATTTTCACGACCCTGCCCAGTTAGCAGAACTCATTAATTCAATACAAAAAATTCGGGATGAATATCCCCTTTTTATATCGGTCGATCAGGAAGGCGGAAGAGTTATGCGGTTTAAAACGCATTTCAGCCAATTCCCTCCTATGATGGACATTGCTTCATTGGATTCTCCAAAACTGATTTTTGAAGTTCATCAAATTATTGCAAAAGAGCTTTCTGCTTGCGGGATCAATCTTACCTTTTCTCCGTGCTGTGACATTCTGACAAATTCTGAAAATAAAGTTATTGGAGACCGGGCCTATGGAACTGATGCAGAAACAGTAGAAAAGTTTATTAGTGCAGCCATCCGTGGGCTTCAAACTGGAGGGATGCTTTCCTGTGCAAAACATTTTCCCGGGCACGGTAGCAGTTTTAAAGACTCTCATTTTGATCTCCCCCTGGTTAAAACAACACTTCAAGAGCTTAAAGACAGAGAAGTCATTCCTTTCATCAAAGCCTCTAAATCCCGTGTTGAATTTATGATGATGGCCCATCTTCTTGTGGATTCTCTGGATGATCAATTGCCTACGAGCCTGAGTCCAAGGGCCTATGCTTTTTTGAGACAGGAAACAAAATTCACAAAGATCGTTATAACAGATGATATGGAGATGAAAGCCATATCTGATAAGTACACTATTGAAGAGTCGGCCGTGATGGCCATGTCGGCTGGGGCAGATATGTTGTTGTACCGGGACTTAGCTGATGCTGGGAAAGCCTTAGGGGCAATCCGTGAAGCTGTAAAAAAGAAGACTCTTAAGAGAGAAGAAATTCTGGAAAAGCTCAATCGGGTTGAAAAATGTAAGAAAGAAAATTTAAGTGATTATCAACCTATCTACATCCCTAAAATATCTGACTCTTTTAATTCTTCAGAGGCTAAAAAACTGCTCGAGCACTTTAAGAGTGCTATCCCCGCAAAATAATCCGACTGACCCTGCGGTCAAATTTTCCCCTATCCTGAAATTCTCAACGCTTAGCTCTTTTTTGTTAAACTTAAAGTAGAACTTCTACTTTGAGGTCACCCAAGACATGATGTCTTACATTAACAGTTTGCTGCTATTATTTGGTTTCTTTTTACCTGTTGCGACGTCGTGGGCGCAATCGTCTTGTCCTGCGGATTTTTCTCAAATAAGTACCCAATGTATTGCCAACTCCACACAGGTCAAATTCGCTGAAACTCCGTTTGCACTTAATCCTGAACTTCAGGACGATATTTTCTTTTATAAAACTCCCTCAGGCCAGGTCGGTAAGTTAAAAGTGATTTCATCACTTACAACAAAAGAAGAGTGCACACTCTATCTGGATGCTGTTACCTATGGCGGTGACAGAATATTTATTCCTAACTCATCGATTACGATTACACGTGCTAATAATTGGCTCAAAGAAAGAATCTTTCTGGATAAAGAAGGATCGTCTGCTCTTGAACTTGTCTGGAATAAAAATCAATGTGTTGCTGTGTTATCAAAGGGTGTTCAGATCGGGAAATACTTCGATCAGAAAATGGATGACACCCGTTTATGGAAGCAGAGTTACGATATTCTTTACTATGCTCCGGCCGTTCTCATCTTTATTGCCATTTTTATTATCGTTCGTGTTTTCATGGAAGAGCAGGATAAATTTAAAACCCAGGAAGCTCTGGAAGATGCGGAAAACACTGCTAAGGTTAAAAATCAGCCGTTCTTTATTAAGGTAACTCGACCATTCTATAAGCGATATTTTCTACCTATGACTCAAGGGAAGAATAAACAAAAATACAGAACCAAATATCGACAGAAGCTCGCCAATGCTGGTCTCTCAAAAGATATGTCGCCTGAAGAGTTTATGGCCTTGAAGTTTTTTATGATTCTTGGTGGCCCATTTGCCTTCCTTACAGTCCGTTTTATTATGGAAGAAACATGGTCTCTTTCAATCACACCTGTGATGGGAATAATCGGATATATGTATCCGGATATCTGGCTCAGCGGTCTTATTAAAAAAAGAAGTGATGAAATTCTTCGTGCCATGCCTTTCATCATCGATATGCTTGCTCTCTCTGTTGAAGCTGGTCTTGATTTTATGGCCGCCATTCAAAGGGTAATTGAAAAAGCTCCGCCAAGTGCATTAAATGAAGAGTTTGAAAGTTTAATTCGTGAAACTAAAATTGGCTCTTCGAGAGCCGAGGGTCTTCGTCAGCTTGGATGGAGAGTAAACATAATTGAAATTAACTCATTCTGTGCCACTTTGATTGCGACAGACTCGGTTGGTGCTTCGATTGGGCCACTTTTAAAGCAGCTTTCAACCGAATTGCGAGTCAAAAGGTCTTCACGTGCTGAACAAGCAGGGGCCACAGCAGCGACAAAAATTCTAATTCCGATGATCTTTTTTATTCTTCCGGCGGTACTTGTGGCGATTTTTGCTCCAATGGTACTCAAGATGATGACGGGGCAGATGTGAAAGCAAAAATAACTTACGGTAACAAACTTCTTTCTAATGACATCCTTATTGCAGATACAACCATCACTCGTATGGTGGGCCTGATGTTTAAGCCCCGACTTGAAGGCGCTGATGGGCTCCTGATAAATCCGTGTAATTCAATTCACACATTTTTTATGCGTTATAACCTGGATATCGTTTTTATGAGCAAAGATAACAAAGTAGTTAAAATTATCAGAGATATAAAACCCTGGAGAATGACCTGGATCTATTTCAAGGCAAGAAAAACGCTTGAACTTCCGGCCGGGAAATTGCCTTCTGATATAAGAGAAGGGGACGTGCTGGAGGTGAATCATGTTTAAACTGGTAGCTGTCGGTGGAAAACTCCGTGGAAAAGAATTTGTTCTCAATAGTGGCGATAATTCTATTGGCAGGGCGGCAGATTGTGATCATGTTGTTCCAGTTGAAGGAACTTCTAAAAAACATCTTAGAATCACCGTCAATGGTGAAAGTGCTTTTGCTGAGGATATGGGAAGTTCTAACGGAACTTTGGTTAATGGGAAAATCATTAAAAAAGTCACGCTCAAAGATGGTGATAAGATAGCACTTCCGAACGTTATTCTTCAGCTCGTTTATGTGCTGGAGAAAAAAGTTGTCGTCAAAAAGAAAGTTGCCCGTGGGGGAGATGACGACGAAGATGATTCTTACGATGAACTTAAGCAAATAGAGCCTATGCCGGCCAGTCTAATTGCTAAGCCCATTTGGATTTTTAAATATAAGCTCATGCCAGTTGTTTATGGTTTTAATGAACGCTATGAATGGGCTGCATTAGTAGGAATACTTCTCTTCATTTTTATTGCAATCAATATCAGTTTAACGATTATCCCCGTATTGCGTGATAGTAAGAAACTTCTAATTAAAGAGATTGCCCTAAGGGGTAAGCAATACGCTGCAGAAGTGGATCACATCAATAAGAGTTTCCTACGGGATAAAAGTTTAGATCAAGTTTACACCGGATTCCTGGAAGGTGAAGATGCCGAGGGTGTTCTTTCCTATAAGCTATTTGATATAGAAGGCAGAATCTATCGACCAGTTTCCAGTTTAAACACAATTGTAAATGATACATTTTCTGTTGATACTCTAAAATTCTATAAAACAGAAAGTAATCAGGACAGAGAAGTCATCCAGGATTTAGGTGGAAATAATATCGGAATTGCCAGGGCGATTAAGGCCCATGACAAACAAATGGGCAGAGATGTCGTTGTAGCGATCATTACTATTATCTTCTCTCCAAGTTCTCTTTCGCGTGAAGCTTCAAATAACTCTAAGGCCTATCTGGAGTCTTTAATTACTTCTGGGATTGTCGCAGTCTTCTTCTTTGGAATTCTTTATTATATGACAATAAGACCACTGGATGAGATCCGGTTTCAAATTGAAAGTGTTCTTAGAGGTCGGCAGAAAGAGCTGACTTCAAATACCTTGTTTAAAGAAATTCATCCTTTAAGGAATACCATCAATAGTATCCTCTCGAGGATAAAGGAACTCCAAAATACCGATGGCGGGGAAGTTCAAACGATGGAAGAGGATGGTCCTTACTTAAGAACTCTAAAAGAGTTTATGGAAGGAGCCCAGGGGCCGATCTTAATTTTAAATTCTGAAAAACAAATTCAGCATATAAATCTGGAAGCGGAAGACCTCATTGGAATACGAGAAAACGCAGCCGCTGGTCAAAGTATACTTGATACCGCCAGAGATCAGGGATTTGCTGCTACCATTATTGATTTGTGTGATCGCTCAGCAAGTAATGAAGGAAGTCATCAAAAAGAAAATTACCAGATTGGTGGTAAGGATATGGTCATTAATATTGTCGGTTTAATAGGAAAGGATAAGTTTGCAAAAGGATTTTATATCACTTTTGTTAAAAGCTAACTATGGCCAAGAACGTAATGGTTCTCAAACATTTTGAATCGCCAAAAGAAGCCGGGACTTACTTCCGGCTGGT
>DLGL01000122.1:15142-30224 GCA_002482685.1 Bacteriovoracaceae bacterium UBA7695
TATGTCTTACTGGCACCAGTAAGGGCGAATCCTATGTGCTTTCGGGCAACAGAATTATTATAGGCCGTGGTGATAAAGCTGACATAAAACTTAATGATACGAAGGCAAGTCGCGAACATGCTGAAGTCACCAAAGTTGGTACTAATTGGGTTGCCACAGACCTGGGTTCTCAAAACGGAATCATGGTTAATGATAAAAAGGTTACTCAGTCACCGCTTAATGAAGGCGATAAACTTATTGTCGGACAAACTGTCTTTAAATTTGCGAAAGTTGAAGTAGCGGCGAAGGCAAAAACTTCTAATAAAGACGCCCCCACTGCCCCGGGCGGAAAAAAGACGATTGTCCCGATCGTTCTTATGGCGGGTGTTTTGATCTATGTTCTTTTAGGCGATGATAAGAAACCTGAAGAAAGTGCAGGTAAATCTAAAAATAGACCAACATCCAGCTATCAAGATGTTTCGGGTGAGTATTTAACCCAATTAAAAAAACGTCAGGCCACTGAAGATAAGGCCGTAAAAGAAAAATTGAATGCGATCTACCAAAGAGGCTTAAGGGAATTCCGTGAAGGGAATTATTTCAGGGCCATAGCTGAATTTAACCTGGCACTTATCATTGCGCCGGGGGATCCCTATGCTGAATATCATTTACGGAAAACTAAAGAGCGTTTGGATAAAACGATTGAAGAATACACCATCCGTGCACAACGAGATGAGAGTGCTATTAAATATAAAAGTGCCATAGTTTCTTATTGCTCGATTATCCGCTTACTGTTTACAGTGCCAGAGGATCCTCGTTATAAGAACTCTGAAACGCAAATTAAAGACCTAGAAAGTAGAATGGGATTGGAGCCAGGTGAGACTAACTGTCTTAAAAAACCACGTACCGAGCAATGAGATTATGGTGGAAACACCAGATCCCAGTGAGCAGTATGAAATTTATGTAGGAAGATCTGAGGACTGTCATGTCGTCATTGAGGATCCTTTGATCTCAAGGCACCACTTTGTCCTTAAGAATGAGAATAATAAATGGTTTTGTGAAAAGCTTTCACAGCTCGGTATAGTAAGTGTCAATGGAGTTAGTTCCGGAATAATCGAGATCCATGAAGGTGATGAAATAAAGTGTGGTGCTTATTCTCTCCTCGTTGCTGATTTACCACGGTCTTCAGGGACCTCCAGTACTCATTCACAACCTGGGCCAGTTTTTTATGAAGAACCTAAACCCCAAGCTCCGCAAGCACCTGCTTATACACCACCACCACAGGAAGAGCTGTCTCCTGTAGATGATTTAACGTCAATTGATGATATGTCGGACGATCTTGTCCTGTCCGAAGAGCAGGATGAAACAGAGGTGCTAAGTTCATCTGATTCTGAAAATGAATCTTTTGAAGATAACTCCCTCGATAATGATTTTTCAGACAACATGAATGAAAGTCCACAGGAAGAAATTCCTACCGAAGAAGAAGGTCTTTCTAGTGAAGGCTTTGGTGGAGATGATCTTTCAAGTTTCTCAGATGATTCAGGAAATCTCGACTCCGATGGTGGTGATGAAAAAACGAGTTTTTTCAAAGCATTCGTCAACTACCAGTTAGTCCTCTTTGGAGATCTCGCACCCTACGACCGCTACCAAATTGACACAAACGAAATATTCATAGGTAGAGATCCAAAAAAATGCCAAATTGTTCTGGATGATCCGGAAGTTTCGACAGTTCATGCAGTCCTAAGGAAAAATGCTATTGATGTTACCATTGAAGATTTAAATTCTTCAAACGGAACTATTCTTAATGGCGAACGTATTAACAAGGCCCATCTTGGAACGGGTGATGAATTTATCATAGGTAGTACCAGCTTTACGCTAGAAACTAGATCTGATCTCCTGGAAGCTGAGTCTGATCGTCTCATGCCTGTAGAAGATGGACAGACGATCGAAACTGAAGAATTTGAAGAAGAATTGGTCGATGTAAGCGAAATGGGTGATGTAGACTTTAATTCTGAGGGACCTCCCGAAAAGAGTCTTTTTAAACGGTTTAAAAAAGATCCTGCCTTTCGAAAGAAAGTCATATATGTCGTTGCTGCTTTAGGGTTGGGTTATGTCTTTTTTGGAGATTCTGAAACTCCTCCTGCCACGACTCCGGCCCCTGTTGCCAAAACAGAAACTGCAGAGAAACCTGCAGACAATAAACTTCAGCTTTCAAAAGAACTGGAGCAAAAAAGAAATACGGCCTATGAGCTCGGAGTTGGGTTTTACGATCAGACAAAATACTTCGAGGCTTTAAAAGAATTTCAAACTGTTGTTGAAATTGATCCCAATTATAAAAATGTTCAATCCTTTCTTGATCTGACTAAACTTGAATTGAAACGAGTTGAAGAAGAGGCTGCTGCTAAAGCGGCCGAAGCTGATAGACAGAAAACCAAAAAAATAATTGAAGAGTTACTGGTGAAGGCCAGAGAAGCAGTTAAAGACAAAAATATTACGGTCGCTGAAAGCTACTTCGCTCAAATTGCTGAAAAAGACCCTGAAAATATGGAAGTGCAGCAGCTAAAAATGGAACTAGAGTCGTGGCAGAAAGAGCAGGAAAGAATTGCTCTTGAAAAAGCCGCTAAAGAGGCTTCCCGTAAAGCGATGGTTGATGCTTTAAATCCTGGGAAAACATATTACCTTAAAAAAGAATGGTATAAAGCAATCTTGAAGCTGGAAGAATTCTTACGTCGCAAGGCTATGGATGAAGACTTGATCAAAGAGGGCAGTGACATGCTGGCAGATTCTAAAAACCAGCTAGCTTCAGAACTGGGTCCATTGATTGGTAAAGCGCGCTCTTTGAAGGAAGGTCAGGATCTAAAGAGTGCCTACGAAGCATTTTTAGAAGTACTAAAAATAGAGCCAACTAATGCAGAAGCATTGAATGAAGTTGATGATATTAAAGATCAACTGGAAGCACGTTCAAAAAAAATCTACAGGGAAGCTATCATTGCAGAATCTTTAAGCCTTTTTAATGATGCCAAAGAAAAATTTCAGGAAGTTCTTCAGGTTTCCCCTACTGATAGTGAGTATTATAAGAAAGCTAGCGAGAAACTAAAAAATTATTTGGAGTAAGACATGAGACTTAAGGCTTACGCCGCTCAAACCCATCAAGGTCCCTATCTTCAGGTTAATGAGGATGGTTATGACTTTGATTTTGAGAATGATCTTTTTATGGTTCTGGATGGCTTTGGCGGTTCTGGTATCGGTGACCGCGCTGTGGAAAAACTCAAAAGCGAAATTAAGTCCTTCTATACTCAGCTTTCTGATGATCCCAATGCAACAATGCCACTCTATTACAACCCCCGCAATCTTCTGGAAGGTAATGCTATTTTAAATTCCATGATGAATGCTCATCAGAATTTATTTAAAAGTAACACCGACAAGCCTGTTAATCAGCGAGCTGGATCCAGTGCGGTCGTAGCAGCAAAATCTGATAGCTTGTTAGTTTTGGTGGGAGTGGGGAACTGCTGTGCTTATCATTACAGGCAGGGGACTCTCTCTAAGATTATTGTTGAAGACACTCTCAAACATCTTTCTAAAGGTCAGTTTGATACCCGTTTCAGGACTTCTCCCATGAATGCTATTGGCATGTACCCTGAACTTGGCTACCAAATGAGAGAAGTGAGGCTCCTTGAAGGAGATAAAGTTCTGATAATGACTGACGGCCTTTATGCCCATCTTTCTGAAGAGGAAATCCTTCACCATCTCAATAGAAATGCCCCGGATGCCCAGGAAAGGGTGAATAGCTTACTAAAACTATCCAATGCTCACGGGAACGTCGACAATCAAACGGCAATGATTCTCGAGTTTTAAGTAATTTTAAAGTTCCCATATTGCTGAGGCGCAATCTATAATTTTGGTATGAATCACAAAGTTCTATTAGCGGACGACAGTCTGACTATTCAAAAAGTCATTAAGATCACCTTGGCCAACCAGCCATTTGATATCGTTGAATGCTCTTCTGATGATGAACTTTTTAAAAAACTGCCTGATGTAAATCCGGCCATCGTATTATTAGATTTTAATCTTTCAGAGAAATTTTCTGGTTATGAGTTAGCTGCTAAAATTAAAGCAGCAGTTCCTAATGCTCAGGTTCTCCTTCTTTTGGGGACCTTTGATACAATTGACGACGCCGCTATGGAAAAGTCTGGAGCGGCAGATAAAATTGTTAAGCCGTTTGATTCAAATAAATTCATTTCTATCTGTAAGCGTTTAGTTGATAACTCACCCGTTGAAGAAATCAAATATCCAGAAGCAAAGAAAGAAAAATTTGTTGTTCCGGTTTTAGAAAACGATCAGTGGCAAGTTAATCACCCTGCTGAAACACCAAAAGTTAAAGAAGAGCCGAAGGCGAATTTTAATGTAAAAAATCATCTTAATCCGCTTGATCACGAAGTCTCAGATTGGGGAATGAGTGTTCCGGGTGTTATTGATGGTCCGTCTCATGACAAGGTTATTGATCTCCCACCTGTGATGAATCAGGTTCAATCGTTGAGTGATCATAAAAATAAGCTAGATGCTGTAGCACCGGTTGGTGATGCTAAATTTCCTGATAACAATGACCTCGACTACCCTACGATTGAAGAACTTAACTCGCAGGCCAAGCCTGTTGCTGAAGAGAAGCCTAAGCCAAAATCGAAACTTATTTCTATTGAGAGCTTCAATGAACCTGAAGAATTTCAAATTGAGCAAGGCTATAGTCAGGATACTGAGTCAAATGTATCTAGTATAGAAGCTCAGATTCGCGATGAAGTTGAAGAGGATCTCTGGAAAGTAGACGAATTTGAAGACCTAAAAAAAGAAGTAGCTTCTAAAATAGAAGAAGTTAAAAACAATTTTCAGCCCTCTGTTAAAGATTTTGATGAATCTTTGTTTAAACCATTAGATGAAAATGAAGACATAAAATGGACGACCTCAGATAATTTCTCTGCCGATGATAATGCTGATAAGAGTTTCAATTCAGGAGCTTCTTCTCATAACTTTGCACCTCAGGTTTCTCAAGAAGAAGTAGAAGCCCTGGTTAAAAAGTATGTTAAAGAGTACATGGATGAAATGTTCGCTCAGAAAGTGGAAAAAATCGCCTGGGAGGTCATTCCAGATCTCGCAGAAAATCTTATTCGTCAGGAAATGACTAAAATTTCTCACAAGATTTTAAACGAATCAAACTAAGCGCAAACTTCCGTTAAATATTTTGTGAATACCTGAGCCATTTTCGACAATGGCTTCACCGAATTCCCCAAGACCTATAAATTTTCCGAATGTCTCTTCAAAGCCCTCAATTAGCTTTACCTCTGCGTTGACATGAGCACAGTAGCTCATCCATCTACTAGTTAACACTTCGGTAGATTCAAAGCGGTGATGCCGAATATAGTGACTAAGATCCATGGACCATTTTTTCTTCTCAATTTCAAAACTCGTTTCATAAATTCCTCCGAATTCACTACTATTTTGAAAGAGATTGATACCTATGCCCGCCATATACCTTGGGCCAGCTGTCTGAACTAAAATCCCTCCACATTTTTTTCCCTGTGAATTAATTAAGTCATTGGGCCACTTCAACCTTACTTCGCAGCCTTTTAAATGAAAAAAATCTGCGATTAATGTTGAAACTTCTAATGCTGTAAACGTTGGTTTTTGGTGTGGGTCAATAGACATGGAGAAGCAAAGTGTGCCTGCAGAATCTTGCCAGACATTTGATCCACGTCCACGGCCGAGCATTTGATGTTCACAACTAACGGTTATTTCATTGTGCGGAGCCAGCGTTAATTGTTCTTTGAGAAGATCTTGTGTAGAATCACAGCGATCAACATGAATAAATTTTTCCATCTCTAAGGATCCTTATGTCTATTAAGCGCGATACTCCAAGACCTATTAAGTTTACTCCTCATATTAATCCATATGCGTATGGATCAGTCATGGCGGAGTTCGGAAATACTAAAGTTCATATCACGGCTTCAGTCCAGGAATCAGTTCCTCCTTTCTTAAAAGGCAAAGGCCAGGGGTGGCTGACAGCTGAATACGCAATGCTCCCGTCTGCTACTCATACTCGCTCGGACCGTGAAAGAAAAGGTGCCTCAGGAAGAACCCAGGAAATTCAAAGACTCATTGGTCGCTCACTTCGATCAGTTGTGGATATGAGCAAACTTGGTGAGAGAACAATTATGCTCGACTGTGATGTCATTGTTGCAGATGGCGGCACACGCACAACTTCTATCTCTGGAGCTTATGTGGCGCTGGAAATGGCGGTAAGGCGTTTGATGAAAGAGGGCCTATTAAAGTCAAATCCAATCAAAGAAGGTCTTTGCGCTATTTCTATTGGGATAAATAGCAATAATGAAATTATCGCCGATTTGAATTACGAAGAAGATTCAACATGTGGAACAGATATGAACATTGTGATGACTTCGAGTGGAAAATTTGTGGAAGTTCAGGGCACAGCTGAAAAAGAACCATTCTCTATGGATCAACTGACTTCACTTTTAAATTGCGCTCAAAGTGCTCTTAAAGTCGTGGTAAAAGAGCAGCAAGCGGTTCTGGAAAAACTTTAATGAAGAGCTTCATTCTTGCATCAGGGAATGCCCACAAAGCAGAAGAATTTAAAGAATTATTTTTAAATACGATTGCAATTCATCCTGCTCCCAGAACTCTTGAAGTTGAAGAGTCGGGAAAAACTTTTGTTGAGAATGCTTTTTTAAAGGCTAAGGCCTACTCTGAAACTTATAAGGTTCCGGCATTAGCGGATGATTCAGGACTCGTTGTTGAACTACTGCCTGATATCCTGGGTGTTCAATCCGCTCGCTTTGCGCCTGAATTAACTCAGTACGAGGATAAGTGTAAGAAGCTTCTTCAAATTGTTAATGAGGCCAATCTTAAGCACCGTGGGGCCTATTTTGTCTGTGTACTCTGTTTCTATATTTCGCCCGAAGAGGTGTATTTCTTTGAGGGGCGGGTCCACGGAGTCATCGGTCAGGAGCTCAAAGGGGACAAAGGATTTGGTTACGACCCAATTTTTATTCCTGAGAGAAAAGAGGGCGATGGGAAGAGTTTAGCTGAACTTCCCGAGTGGAAAAATGAATTTTCGCACAGGGCTAAAGCCGCAAGATCGGCCTTAGAGTTCTTTAAAGAAAGCATAGACAAATCAGTCAATAAGCCTTAAAAATATTGACTCAAGAGTTCGGGGTGTAGCGCAGCCTGGTAGCGTATCTGCTTTGGGAGCAGGTGGTCGTTGGTTCGAATCCAATCACCCCGACCACTTTTTTGAAATCTATTCTTCTCATTTCTATAAAAATTACGAATTTACTAATCACTTTGAAACTTTAAATTGAAAATAAAGTTGGAAGGAACTAATCCCTCCCCACTCTTGGTATATTTATTTTCTTTTACAGGTAGCGCTCTGGGATACTTTTCCAAAAAAGAGTGTCCCCTTCAATACCCCATTTTTATCTTTTGCAGCAGCAAGTTCAATGTGTTTAGGCTGACCATCAACACTGATACTTAGGGCCACTACACGGTCACTGATATAAGAATTTTCTAACTCAACGTCAGCACCATTAATTTGTCGGCCGTTAATTGAGTATGATGAAAATGAGAATTCTTCGATGTCGGCGACTTCAACTGCGTAGTTGGCACTTTTGCAATTCAAAGTTGTCGTGGCAAATGCAGATAGCGAGAATGTCGAAGCCAAAATGATAGTTAATAGAGTTTTCAAGAGATCTCCTGTGTTTTAGGAGCAGTTTACAGGGTCTGAAACTTTTTAATAGTCACTCTGAAAAAAGGATATGAGGCTATTTGTAGGCAGGAAACCGAAAGGGGAACCCGTGTCCGTAGGCATCTGGAATGTCGGCCCCGCCATTTTGGGTTTTCATCCAGTAGGTTAGCCACTTTTTGCAGCCTTCATAATCTGGCAAGAACGTTGAGCTTTGATTTGAGCCCAAGAGGATTTTTCCCTTAGAACCTGTTCGTATTTCTAAAGCTGTCATCACTTTGTTTCCAGGCATCACCAGACCGTCATGATTGCCTGGATGCAGAAGTAGGCGCCCATCATCCAGTATTACGCCCGAATAAGTTGTAAACTCTTTTAAGGGTTCACCATTGATAGTGATTTCTCCATCCACAATCTTGCTAAGACTTTTTAATTGGCCTTCACGGGTTCCTCTGGGAGCCCTTCCATTTTTGATACTAAGAGGAGAGGTTTTGGGCCTTAAATGGGCCAGGGTCATTTTTAACGTTTTTGATCTCTTTGCAAGGTTCTGGATGGATTTGAGCTTTTTAATAAAATGAAAAGCTAACTTTGTAGCATCCATCATGATCTTCCCGGAGATTATGCCAATGGCGATACCTGGGATCATGGGGCAAATGAGATCGATGACTTCTTCTTTACTTAAATTTTGAAGCTCTGAGATGATTTTAGGCAAAGCAGTCTGAATGTTGGCCACAAAATCGACAATTCCTTTAAGCCCACTCCAGGTCTCTTTCATCCAGGTAATTGGATTAAGAGTCATTGAAGAAACTTCTTCTTTTACCCCATCCCACATGGCCCCGCCACAGCGCTTGAGCATATTCCAGATGTATTCCTGACTAAAAGGCTGAATCGATTTATCCAGAGACATCGAGAACTCTGCCATTTGATTAATATCCTGCTGATCCCCAATGGGAGAGGAGCAATATTCACTGGCGTATGCGGAAGAGAAAAAATGGAGAGGAAATTTTTTTGCCGGAGGAGAATTGGCCTGAACTGAATGATCTAGTATATTCAGGAGCTGCTTTTTTAAATCCGGATCAATGGTTCTTTTAAAAAAATCAAAAATATAAATCGCTACCTGATGTTGCTCAAAAAAATAAGCACTACCTTCTGGTACCGAATACCAGGTATTAGGTTTGAATTCTTTATCCCAATGAGTTGTGGGTTTTATAACAATGGCCTGAGAAAGATCATCGTTCACAGACATAAGATGAAAATTTTGATCACCTGGATTGAGAATCCAGGGACGCCAACCCCTTGCCTCGAGTTTTGAAAGCAGTGGCAGTACCGAAAGTGATGAAGCAAAAGCTACACTTGCAGTGTTAAGGAAGAGAAATAAAACAAGGAGCAATTTCATAAAGGTAGTATCGGTAACTTACTCATAATACTTGTGAAATATTATTTAAACCTCCTTAATACGAGTACTTACAGACTTAAGTTAGCGCCTTTTTTGAAGGCCCTCTTTCTGCAAGTTTAGACGATCAAATTAAATCAATTTTTTGAAAATGTTCTCACCATTTTAAGAACTAAATCTTGTGTTGAGTCATTGACTCCATTGATAGAGAGAGTAAGAGCGAAAATTCTAGACAGGCCTTCACCTATTGGGGATGATGACTCATCATTAAATTTGTCTGAATAAAATCGATGCAAGATGCAGAAGTTTTTTTCAGATTTAGTGATCACACACAAACACTAGAGCGAGAGGCATTATGAGACTTAATAGGCTCATCATTCAAGGATTTAAATCCTTCAAAGACAAAACCACAATCATTTTTGATGAAGGCATTACGGGCATCGTTGGACCTAACGGTTGCGGTAAATCAAATATCGTAGATGCTCTTTTCTGGGTCATGGGCGAGCAATCGGCCAAGCACTTACGTGGTACCAGTATGAAAGATTTAATCTTTGCTGGTTCATCTAAGTACACTCCGGCCAATTTTGCTGAAGTTACTTTAGTTTTGGATAACGTTAATGGAAAACACATCCATATTAACGGGACAGTGGCAAAGCCGACAGAAATTCATTTAACTCGAAAGCTTTATCGTAATGGTGAAACGGAATACCGTATTAATAATGAGCCAGCTCGTCTGAAAGATATTCATGAAGTTTTCATGGATACCGGTGCAGGGGCGAAGTCTTACTCAATTATTGCTCAAGGGGAAATTAACAAGCTTGTTAATGCTAAGCCTGAAGAGCGTCGGGTGATGATTGAAGAAGTGGCAGGGATTACGAAGTTCAAACTCCGGAAGCGTGAATCACTGAAAAAAATTGAACATACAGAATCAAATCTTACGCGTCTGGAAGATCTTCAAAATGAGATCTATAAAAATCTTAAAAAACTTGAAGTTCAGGCAGAAAAAGCTGAGAAGGCGAGAACCCTTCGTGAGCGAATTAAAAAGTACGAGCTCATTGTTGAATCTCACCGCATGCATGATTATATTCAGGACTTCGTAAATGCGAATGACCTGCTAGAGACACGCAAAACTGATCATGAGAATCTAACGATCAGAAAATCTCAGATCGACATGCTACTTGAAGATGAAAAAATCCAGAAAGTAGACATGGTTGAAAAAATCGATGCGGCTCAGGATGATTATAACCAGCACTCCAGGGAGCTTGCAGCTTCTGAAGAGAAAGTTAAGCACCTGAAAAAATCCCTGATTGATAAAGAAAAACATATTGAGAGAGCGACTCGTGAAAACGAAGAGCTTGGCCTTGATGTGGTCAAGCGATCCGAACGCCTGGAAGCGTTGCAAGCTCAACTGGATGAGCTCGAAAGCAATAACTACGAGCAGATGGATTTTTCTACGCTCGAAGAGAAAGTGGAACTTCTTAAATCTCAGATGTATGACCTGGAAGAAGAGCTGACGGAAAAACGCCGCACACTTAATACTTCTAAAGAAAAATTCCAGTCTTTGGATAACGAGGCTTTTAAAAACTCATCAAAACTTGAAGAGTACTCTCGTTTACTCCAGGACCTAACAACTGAAATCGAAACATTAGAAAAGAGTACGTCAAATTTCACGGATGACTTAATGAGAGACCGAGCTACGGTGAAGTCTTCTCAGACGAAGGTAGAAGAGCTTCAGGCCCTTCTGCCTACACTCAAGGAAGAAGTAGAGAAGTTAAATGCTGAGCTTAAAGCTCATGACACTAGCTTCCGCGATCTTTCTCGCAGTGTGATTCAATTAGAATCAAAACGTAATTCTCTGATTGAGATTAACAACTCAGCAGAAGGCCATCGTGCTGGTGCAGTTAAGCTTGTTCAAAAAGTGGCCGACGGTACCATTGAAGTACTTGGTAAGCTCATTGAGTGTGACCCTGAGTACGCGGTAGCTGTTGAACAGTTAATTGGTGAATCTCTGGATGCCGTTCTTGC
Organism: Bacteriovoracaceae bacterium UBA7695; assembly: GCA_002482685.1. Classification (GTDB taxonomy): domain Bacteria; phylum Bdellovibrionota; class Bacteriovoracia; order Bacteriovoracales; family Bacteriovoracaceae; genus Peredibacter. The sequence goes on from DLGL01000122.1 coordinate 26,281, forward strand.
TACCACTAATAAAGATGCCTTTGCTAACTACATGACTGACTTCGATGCAACAGTTGATATGCTGTGGCCTCAGGATGGTGTGATGTCTTCTGAATCTATTGGCCGCCTTGAAACTCAAGGTTGTCAGGGGATGAAGGCGCTGGTTGATATCGTTCGCATCAACAACCCTGAATACACAGCGAAACTCTCGAAGATCCTGAACGGATTTTTTGTAGTTGAAAACTTAACACCTGAACTCGCTTCAAAAATTAACCCCGACATTCAATTTAAAGGGTTAGTTTCTAAAGACGGTAAGGTCCTGATCAAGAAAGTTGGAAACTCTGTACTTTTCGGGGTGAGAAATGACTCGAAGTCAGAAGCTCAAGGGATTGTTCAACGTAATAACCTTATTCAAGAAATGGGCGTTGAACTTGAAGCTAAGCAAGCTGAACTAATTGCAGTGGAAAACGCGGTCAAGGAAACTGAAGCTGCTTTAGCTTCAAAACGTTTGAGTCTTGAAGAAAAAACAAAAGAATTTAACGACATCAATACGGTGTTTGTTGGAACCCGTGCTGCTTTAGAGTCTAAAGAAGCTAACCAGTCAGCCAACTCATCTCGCTTACAGATCTTAATCAGCCGTAAGCAGGAAACTTCTAAAACTCGTCTGGATCTTCAGGAATCAGATGAGACATTAATCAATGCTAAGGAAGACCTCGAAGCTGAAGTGAAAACTTTAGCTTCAGATGTGGCCGACCTTGAGTCTCGTTACTCAGAACTTAAAATGAGTTTTGAAAATGAGCGCGATGATATGATGGAGCTTAAAGTAAAAGCACAGAGTTACCAGTCTCAGCTAACATCGCTTAAATCTCAGATTGAAGATGTGAACGCTCAGATTGACCGCTACCGTGAAAAACAATTGGCTAATACTGAGCTTCTTGAGACCTACCACACTGAAATTGAAAATGCTCAGACGGAAGTTGAGACGGTTCATGCATCTAACGAGCAGATGGCAGAAGTTCTTTCAGATAAGGAAACTTTCCTTAATCTTTTGAAAGATCAGATCGCCCAGCTCCTTATGTCGATGCAGGAAAAAGAAACTGAACTTAAAGAGATCAACCAGAAGATCAACAAGATTGAGAAAGAGAACGTTGAGCTTGAGCTTAAAACGTCTCAGATCATTCAGGAAGAAGAGCTTCTCGCGAAAGATATCTTTGAGCGCTACAAAATCGATCTTCGTACTGTCATCATGAAGCACCTTGAAGTGATTTCTGACAAGGTCAGTGACCTTAAAGACTTAACGTCCATGTACACAATGGAGAGTGAAGACGGTCCAGTTGCTTTTGAAATTCATGATTATGAATTTGAGAAGCGCTTCCCGGGTCAGATTAAAGAAGCTAAAGAAAAATTCAAAGACTATAAAACTGATTTCAACCGACTTGGCGAGATTAACTGGCAAGCGATTGAAGATTACGATCGTCAGAAGCTTCGTCATGACTTTCTTAAAGCTCAGGAAGAAGAACTTAAGAAATCTCTGGGTGATCTTCAACTTGCTATTCAGCATATTGATGAGAAATCAAAAGAGCGCTTTAAAGAAGCTTTCACGGAAGTTAATGAGAGATTCTCAAAAGTTTTCCCAATCATTTTCGGTGGTGGGGAAGCGAGACTTGAAATCATCGGTGACCTGGACTCAATTGAATGCGGCGTAGATATCGTAGCTAAACCTCCTGGTAAGAAGATGACTTCAATCACTCTTATGTCAGGTGGAGAGAAGGCTATGACTGCTGTGTCTCTGATCTTTTCTATTTTCTTAGTTAAACCATCTCCGTTCTGTTTACTGGATGAGGTTGATGCTCCACTTGATGATGCCAACGTTGGTAGATTCAATGAGCTTCTAAGAGAAATGAGCTCAGAGTCTCAGTTCATCTTGATCACACATAATAAAAAGACAATGGAACTTAATGACACTCTTTATGGCGTAACCATGCAGGAGCCGGGCGTATCAAAAGCCGTTTCTGTGCAGCTCCATTAGTGGTTTGTGGCAGGGGATAAGCGACTTCAGTAAGAGGAAGCTTTCCCCTTTTTTTCTACCAGGATATATTCATGAAAATTTTCCTAATTAGTTTCCTCCTCTGCACCTCTGCCTTCGCAAAAAGTTTTGTCCCTTCTTCGTTCTCAGCGAACTTTGAAGAGAGCATCATTTCCATGGCCAATGGGAAAGAGAAGAAGAGATTCGGGAAAATTGATTATAAATTTCCGGGTCACATCCTGTTTGACATCATTTCTCCTAACCCTTCAAAGTTTGTGAGTAACCCCCAGAAGAGCTGGTATTACCTTCCTCCATTTGTTGATGGTGAGCAAGGTCAGGTCACGATTCAGAAATCGAGTAAACTTCCTCTGACGAAGTTTTTAGACTCGATTAAAAATGGTCTTGAAGGCTCTAAGCTTTTTACTCACAAATATGTAGGTAAAGATCTCATCCTGACTTTTGTAAAAACTGTTCAGAAAGAACTGACACTAAAAGAAGTGACTTTCCACGCTGTAAAAGAAGCAAAATCAGTTCAGAAAATGAGTGAATTTGAAAGAATGACTCTTATTTATGCAGATGGAAGAAAAGTGAATCTTAAATTTCTTGAACTCAAGGAAGATGTAAGTTTTCCTGCAGGTCACTTCGAATTTACAGTTCCTCCGAAAACAAAAATCATCAACGGTTAATAATCACAAAATATCATTAACTTGAAATCACATTCATTGGTATCAAAAGGCACCTCTTTACAAGCATAAATTGCTTTTCTATAACCCTTTTCATCAAGGGAGCTCGTATGAAATTCTTATTAGTTTTATGTTTTGTCATGGGATCTGCATCTTCATTCGCTCAGGTAGATCGTAGCGAGTACAACTACAATCGTTGTATAGACGGATGGAAAGCCTTTGATGGAGGACTTAACGAAAATCGTCAGAATGCTTGTACGTATTTAGGTTTTGCTCAGTGCTTTGCTAATCACATGGATATTGATCGACGAATTAATCAAGATCGTATTGATGGCTGTCTTGCTATTCCTGATCCAGAACTAGGGGTTAAAGAAACTTGTCAACAAGCTTGGCTCATTTTTGATGGATCTCTTGGCGATGCTAGAAGTGCTAGATGCCAAGAACCAGCCTTTGCTCAGTGTATGAATAATTATATTAGAGCAGATGGGATTATGACAGCTGCCAGAACAAGAGTCTGCGGTGGTTTAAGTAACTAGGAGTTTTCATGAGATTATTCTTACTACTATTTTTGTTTTTAATGACGGGATCAGCTTTCTCACAGGATCGTTATAGCGAGTATGATTACAATCGTTGTCTAAATGCGTGGGAAGCCTATGATGGAGCTTTAAGTTATGAGCGCGCTCAACGTTGTCATTCTTATCGGTTTGCAGCTTGTATGGCATCTTTTATAGATTTAGATGGTGCCATAAGCCGGAATCGAATTAATTACTGTGCAGGCGTTCCCAATGGGGGAGACCAAAATAATTCATGCCATAGGGCGTGGACGATTTATGATGGTGCCTTAAGTGAAGGCAGAATACAGATGTGCCAGCGTCCGGCCTTTGCAGCATGCATGACAAGATACATTCAGTTGGACGGTGTCTTAACTGAAGGTCGTATCGCCGCGTGTGCAAATTTAGAGAAATAAAAAAAAGAAGCCTAATACAAACCACGAATAACTATTAGGCTTCTTCTGTTCTTGGGTAGAACTCCATTATGGCGAATGTCTGTTAAATCCCGTAGGCCTTAATCAGCACCGCCAATCCGAAAATATTAAGTATAAGTGTCAGGCCGTAAAATCCTACTAAGTTCATGGTTCCCCCTAAATTAAGCAGCGATTGGTTGGGCTATATCAAAACTGAAGGCCATCTCGTTCCCATTCGTCTCAGTCAATTGGGAGAGGTAGGTATCGAGATCGCAATCAGTATAAACAGTAT
>DLGL01000128.1 GCA_002482685.1 Bacteriovoracaceae bacterium UBA7695
GATTTTACAGTCAGTTTTCCAGTCGTAGGGTTTCGATCAATTTGAAGTTGCGCATTTTTTTGATTAATTAAGCCTAACACCGCAGCCAGAGGCAATGAAGATTGCTCTTTCTCTGTACACACACCTGACGCTTTAGTCTTAGTCACATTTTCCGGTGTTGCCACAGAAGCAGAATCACCAGGCTTGCCGGGTACATCCGATTTAAGTTTATCCTGTCTCGCCTGTAGCGACTTCACTAAGTCGAACTGCGCGAATGCGGGAATGGCCATGACGGATAAGATAGCGGCAGCAAACATTTTCATAAAAGCCTCAAAAGTTGAGTTAACCCACTATCTTTTCGGCCAGACGGGTCTCAAACTTGAGGTTTTACACCATAGTATATGGATCTATATCGATTTTATAAGAGACGGAGCTCATGGATTTGTAATTCATCTCAAATGATTTTAGTAAGTTGTGAAGTTGTGGCAGGTCTTTTGATTTTAATAAAATTGACCAAGTAAATTGGTTTGATTTCTTTTCGATATGGGCCGGCCGGGGGCCAAGAATGGTAACTTCCGGAAAATGGGATGCAATAAGAGACCTGAGCATAGGACCCACTTGCTCACTTACAAATGGGATTAACTTCTCCTGAAACCTGGAAGAAAAATGAAGCATAGCGAGTCTCTTAAAGGGAGGGCACTCGCAAAGCTCTCTGATCTTTATTTCTTCTTTATAAAAAGCATCGAAGTCATGACTTTTTACAATCCCAAACAAACGGTTCTCAGGATTAAGAGTTTGTATTAAGACTTTTCCATCTTGTGAGTATCTTCCCGCCCGGCCAGAAACTTGAGTTAGAGTTTGATAAACTCTTTCTGAGGATCTGAAATCAGGAAAATTCAACTGACTATCAATACCTAAAATAAGAACCAGTTTTACTTTTTCAAAGTTGTGGCCTTTGGAAAGCATTTGAGTCCCAACCATAATGTGGATTTTTCCCTGATGAAAATCATCCAGACGATCTTCTAGTTGTTTAAAAGTTTTTATTTCTTCACGATCAAACCGTTCAATTACTTTTTCAGGAAATAATTTTATCAAAACATCCTGAATCTTTTCTGTGCCAAAACCTTTATGGGAAAGGGTCATGCAGGCGCATTGAGGACACTGATTTGGATAGGGCTCATGATACTCACAATGGTTACATGCAAGGATATTTTTTCTTCGGTAATACCTCAATGTAACTGAACAATTAGGACAGTTAAACTGATGACCACAGGCACGGCACTGCAAGTAGTTTGCAAAGCCTAATCTGTTAACAAATACTAATATTTGCTCATCTCTACTTAAAGCATCTTTGATTGCCTGGACTGATTTAGGAACCAAAGGCCAGATATCTAGCTCCTTATCTACTTTTTCTCGAGCATCTACAAGCTCAACCTCTGGCAAAAAGGCATCCCCTGCTCTATCTCGAATTTCAAATAAATTATTTTTTGCTGATTCCTGATGAAAGTTTGCGTAACTTTCAAGTGAAGGAGTTGCAGATCCCATCACCATAGGAATTTTTAAAAGCTGAGCTTTTTTTGTGGCCACATCTCGGGCGTTGTATGGGCAACGGTCATCCTGCTTAAAGGAAGTGTCATGCTCTTCATCAATAACAATCAGGCCCAGGTTATTTAATGGAATAAACACAGCACTTCTGACTCCCAGAATTAAGGTAGGAGTGGTTGAACTACGAGCGTTCAACCAAATTTGGTATTTTTGAGAATCTGATAATTCAGAGTGATAAGATAAAATCTTAGCGTTTAAATATTTTGCAAAAGTAGCAGTGAATTGGGGCGTGAGATTTATTTCAGGCAAAAGAAAAATAACACTTTTTCCCTCATCAAGTGTCTTTTTAATCAAATCCAGATACACAGCTGTTTTCCCGCTGCCAGTAACCCCATGAACCAGATAGCGGTTAAAGCCTCCAAGGCCCTTGCGGATCTCTTCTGTAATAAACTTTTGACGTGTATTTGGCGTAAACTCGAGATCTTTACCTTCACCCTGAGTCATTTCAAGAGCTCTAGGACGTTTCAGTTGATTTGGTAAAGAATCAAAAATGACCTGACCTAAGCTGTAATGATAATAACCGGCCATCCATTCAAACAACTGAAGCTCAACTTCATCAAGCTTTATGCCAAGTTGAAGTTGAGAAATTTCTTTAATCTTATCAAGCGGAGTGTCTTTATATTCTTTTGAAGCCGACTCATCAATTGAGATGACACAACCAAGCTCTTTTCTTTTTCCAAGGGGAACTTCAACAACCTGGCCACGAGATAGCTCCCCCTCATAATGATAGAGGAGACCACTATTCTTAAGAGGATAATTTACAGCAACTCTGGCTACCTTCATTAAAGAATAAAGGCCGGCTTAGGTTCATGGGATTCTTTCGCTTTCAGCAATTCATCCCACTTCTTTAAACGATTCAAAAGATCAGATTCTTTTTCAACGTAGTGTCTTAGATTCGTTAATTCGACCTGATAAACTTCACCTTTAAAATCTTTAACAATTAGGTATCTTGGTAATGCGTGAGTTCCATTGCCTAACCAGTAGTCCTTGCACTGAATCTCAATCTCACCGGCAGCAGTCTTATATTTAATTTTTTGTATTTCACGATTTTTGTATGAAAATACAGCCTCAAAAGTACCAGCAGTCACAAGCCATGACATCTCTCCTCCCTCACGCGATAACTTCACGTGCTTCTGGTCAACATACATGGGCTCGCTCATAACTTGTTCAACTCTGTCTCTTGCAACTGAATCTTCAGGTTTTAGAGGATTTATAAGAGTTTTCCGGGAGGTACGGTCTTTGTTGATAGATAAAAGGTATTGCTTGTAACTCGCAAGGAGCTCAACTTTTTGTCTGTTAATTATTTCCGCATTCAGTTTCACAGGAACATTGAGTGTTTTGAGATAATTCACCACAAAGGCACCATCATTAAAAAGAATGGATCTCAACATACTGTGAAAAATGCCTTTTTCAGCAGATTCATCGGAATTTTTAAGAGTATAAGAAGTGAAGTTTGGATAATACTGCTTATCCAAAAGAGACGACTCACTAAAACCTGAGTTTTCGTAACGAGTCTGAGCTACTTTCATTATTTCGGAATTTACTCTGGTAAAAAATAATTTATAGTAATCCTCTGCCTTGGTGTCACTGAGTAAAGATGATTCTGTTTTTTGATTCTCTTTTCCCGGAGCACCCTCATAGCGCTTAACGGTTAGGGTGAGTGAAACTCCGTTAGCAGTGACATCAGGATTAGGTCCATGACGGAATAAAGACTCAACTGTAGGAACATAGGCCAATGCCTGAGACGTTAAAAAAAGAAAAGTGACGGTCCATTTGATCATAAAGTAATTCCATATTTATTTAAACGATAGCTAAGGGATTCCACGAATTTATCTCTAAAAGCCGGGTCTTTAAGGGCAAAATCAATTGTTGCATCCAGATAACCATGAATATTTCCAGTATCAAATCTCTCTCCCTCAAACTTGTGAGCGAAAACATTTCTTTTATTACAAAGAACATTGATAGCGTCGGTGAGTTGATACTCATTACCTGCGCCACGAGGAATTTTTTCCAAAATTTCAAATATATCAGGAGTTAGAATGTATCTTCCAGGTGTAGCAAGATTCGTAGGAGCTTCTGACGGTTTCGGCTTCTCCACCATCCCTGTCATTTTTAAAGTACGATCATTTATTACTTCACCCTTAACAATGCCATATTTTGCAGTGTCTTCTTTTGGTACTTCCATCACTCCAATCACCGGAGCACCTTGGTTTTGAAGCGAAACATCCATTAATTGCTTAATTGCAGGTGTCGGATTGATCACAATGTCGTCACCCAGAAGGACGGCAAAAGGCTCACCCTCCACCATATTCTTGGCCATTAAGANNGCTCTTTTTGTCTTACGGCCGTCACATCAACCATGGAGCCGATTTTACGTATTAGTTCAAGTTCTTTGGTTTTGTTATTGCGCTCCAAAAAGGCTTCAAGCTCCTGGTTTCGGTCAAAATAGTCTTCAATTGAAAATTTTCCTGAAGATGTAACAAATATAATCTGCTCTATTCCGGCCTCAACGGCTTCTTGAACTACATAATGGATCATGGGTACATTGATGATAGGGATGATTTCTTTGGCAATTTCTTTGGTAGCTGGTAGAAATCTCGTACCTTTACCCGCGATCGGAATAATTGCTTTTTTGATTTTCATAAATACCCTTGTTTTAGAGAAGTTTTTTCTCTACATTTTTTCGTATGAACAAAATTATAATTTTAGCGTCGATGCTCTTAATGGGCCAGTCATCATGGGCACAAATCCGTGAATTCCAAACATCCCGATTAAATTCCACTGCTGGGGCCGGTATTGCAAGTATTCTTTCTACAGAAGCAGCGCTCTTGAATCCCGCATCATCAGCTTTTTTCTCAGGATCAAGTATTTCTTATCAATCTTTTACGACTTCACTGCGTAAAGAGAGTGATGAAAGAGAAGCGGCCAATGATGACTTTCCAAGTCGAAATTTCACCCAGGGATTATTTATATCTGACCACGATGGTCCAGTTAAAGGTGGAGTCGCCTATCTTAAGCAGGATGAGAATAATTATACCCGAGATCAGGTAATTGCTCACGGTGCTGCCCCTATTGGTGAGAAAACTTCCATGGGTGTCACTTACAAATACCTCACAGACCGACTTCCAAAAGGGAGGGCAAACCGTCACTCCAATAGTCACCAAACAAGTATCGGGACCACTCATATTGTAGATGAAAAAACTGTTTTCGGATTAGTTCTGGTCGATCCTACCCGTACCACTCCCGGAGAAGAAAGACTCATGATTGGATTTCAATATGCAGTGGCAGATAAATTAAACCTCATTGGTGATGTCGGGACTCGTTACACAAAAGATGTTAAGGATAAACACATCTGGAAAGCTGCCGTTCAGCTTCAACTTTTTAGCGATTTCTTTTTCCGTGTCGGAAAATCCTACGATAATGTTCGTGAAGAAAAAGCCACGGGATGGGGGATCGGTTGGATAGGGCCCAAATTAGGTGTCGAATTTGCTCAGAAATTAACTGAACAGTTTGGTAGACAACAATACATCTACCAGGATGAAACTCTGGTAGATACTTCACTTTCGGCCATTATTAAATTCTAAGAATCGTGGGCCAGCTTCCGATAGGTCAGCATGGCCAATCTATCCCGTTCTTCAAAAGCCTCTCGCGATGAGCGAGAGCGCAAATTAAAACTCAAACATAAGTATGAGAACCGTATTACGCTTGCTCGTTACGGTAAAGAATCACTTGATGCCGGTGACTATGGTAACGCCCTTAAAAAATTTATGGATTATCTTCATATCATGGCAGAAATCAAAGAAGTGAAAGAAGCTTACTCTCTTCGAGTCCAGATGTTTGATCCAAAGAAAGAAATCACCGAAATGCTTATGATTAGCCACATATTTTTTGAAATGGCACGGATGTATGATGCTGTTCCAAAATTTCAGCCTGACGTTCAAAAGTGTCTGGAACAGTTTGTGCACTTTACGGCCAACCAACCTTTTCAAGTGGTCAACTCCGAGATGGTGAGAAAATATCTCAAAAAATCTAATTTTAAAAATCCTGATCTTTTCAGAAATTCTTATCAGCAAATTTATGTTCAATCAAAAAAGTGCTACATCGTCACCTTCTGTTATGGCGATGACCACAACATCACAAAAGAATGCAGAGAATTTAAGGATTGGTTACTTAATTATACCTGGGGTCAACAAGTTGTGCGGCACTACTACCGACTCTCATCTGAAGCTATTCCAAAATGTGAAAAAAACTTTTTACTCCGTCATGCCACCAGATTAATCGCTCGTCCTGCGCTCCTTTTATTTTCAAAATTCATACTTCCGGCTATACTCAAGTAATGTTAATCATCTCGGGTATGATCGTAAAAGAATGGTTTAAAAGCTTGTTAGGAGCTTTAGTGGTGCTATTTCTTTTAATTACGACCGCAGATCTGATTAACGGTTTTTTGCAGGGTAAAGATATTCCGCAGGTTTTTTTAGAATACATTTTAAAAATGCCGGATCTCATGAGTAAAATGCTGCCTATTTGTTGCCTGGTAGCGACACTTTTTTCGTTAAACAAACTTAAGGCGCACGCAGAACTCATTTCAATTTTGGCGGCAGGGTACTCTTATCGAAAAATTTATCTCCTTATTGGTACTTGCGCCCTCTCAGTCGTCTTTTTGCAGTTTTTTAATCTTGGATTCCTTGAACCCATGGCCAATGGGGTAAAGAGACAAGAGATTAGAAAGAGTCAAAAATCCGAAGGCAGATACCTTACTCGCTCTTCACTTGAAGGGGGAAAGTTTTGGTATAAAAGTCAGAATTATTTCGCTTCATTTTCCTATTTTGATAGAAAGAATCTGGTTCTGAGAGATTTTGAAATTTATTACTTTAATGCCACTCATAAAAGTGAGCGCATCCTTAAATCAAAAGCAGCTGCTTTTAAAAATGGTGAATGGGCACTGGATAATGTGACTGAAATTTCACTTCTGGATACCCCTACTTTCCCGGTTCAAACCACGAAACCTGGACTGAATATAGCCCTTAAAGAAGTCCCGGAAGACTTTGGCGAATTCGAAGCGGATTTAACGACACTTACTTTTTTTAAACTGTTTCAGTTCGTTGGAAGACTCTCTAAAACAGGTATCAATGTAAGTGAGTACCAGATCATTTTGATGAATAAAATATTTCTGAGTTTTATTTGTCTGGTCTTTGCCTTACTGCCAGTTTCCGCCATTTTTAATCCGAACCGTCGCTCAGACTCATTTGGAAAAAACGTAGTCCAAACTCTACTTATTACAGTCGTTTTTTGGGTTCTGTACAGCTCAGCCGTTGCCTTTGGGAACTCAGGGTCAGTCCCACCCTGGCTTGCTACAGGCATAGTTCCCACCCTATTCTTTACTTTCGTAGTCTGGACCTATTTTAAGAACCGAAAACTCTCAATTTAAATTCACTTGTGGTTATGCTATAAAAACCTAATGAATTTAGAAAAATACGAACTATCAGGTGAACTGATTCCTATTCTCACTTATCCGGAACCAGTCTTGTCCCAAGTGGCCAAACCGGTGACAGAATTCAATCAAGATCTTAAGCACTTAGTGAAGAACTTGTTGTTCACTATGTACCACGCTCCGGGGATTGGACTCGCTGCACCTCAAGTTGGAGAGAGTCTTCGTCTTTTTGTGCTAGATGTCGACTATGACCGTGAAGAAGTGACTACGGCCAGCGGAAACGTGGATTATCGTTTATCGGCCTTTAGCCCAAAAGTTTTTATCAATCCAGTTATCACCGGGACATCAGGTACCACTGTCTATGAAGAAGGGTGCTTATCTGTTCCAGGAGTCTACGAGGAAGTAAAACGACATAAAACGATTCACGTTAAATATCAGGATCTCGATGGGAAATTTCACGAAATAGAAGCAGATGACATGCTTGCCATCTGCATCCAACATGAAAATGATCATCTTGATGGAATCGTTTTTATAGAACGCTTAAGTAATCTCAAAAAGAATTTCTATAAAAAGAAAATGATTAAAGAGAAAGTTCGATGAAAAAATTAAAAGCCGCTTATTGTGGAACGCCTGACTTCGCAGTACCGACTTTAGATCTTCTGGCCAACCATCCCCATATTGATCTTCGGTATGTGATCTCTATGCCGGATCGACCGGCAGGACGTGGGATGGAATTAAAATCTCCAGAAGTAATCGAATACGCCAGATCAAAAAAAATAAATTTTTTCCAAACTGAGAACATAAACAAAGAGCCAGAGTTTCTTGCGAAACTTAAAGATGAAGAATTAGATTTTGTGGTGGTTTTAGCTTTTGCCCAATTTCTTGGTGCTGAAATGCTTAACATCGGAAAACTGGGATGTTTTAACATTCACACTTCTATTCTACCGAAGTACCGTGGGGCAGCTCCTATTCAATACGCTCTTTTAAACGGAGATTCTGAAACCGGTGTCTCAATTCAAAAAATGGTCAAAAAAATGGATGCCGGAGACCTAATCCATTTTCACACAGTCAGTATTGCTCAAACTGAAAATGGCGGACAACTGTATACTCGCTTAAAGTATCAGGCAGCTTTAGCGATGAACGATTTAATTTTAAAGGTTTTAAACAATCGCATAACTTTTACTCCACAAGACGAGTCAAAAATTTCCTTTGCTCCAACTTTAAAAAAAGAAGATGGTCTACTTAAGTTTGCAGAAAAATCCACCACAGAAATTTTAAATCTTATTCGTGCTCTGGATCCTTGGCCCGGTACTTATTGCTTCCTGAATGGAAAACGCATGAAGGTTCTTCTGGCCGAGCCCTATCATATTAAAATTTCCCCAGGGAAGGCCCAAAACGATATGGGTTCACTAATCGTTGGGTGCCTGGATGGTTCGCTACGTTTAAGTGAAGTTCAGCTTGAAGGTAAAAAAGCTGGATCAGACCGTGAGCTTCTGAATGGAATTAAAACTGAAATCATTATCTCTGAGAGTTAAGGAATTATCATGTCTATTACAATTTCGCCGAGTCTTCTCTCTGTAGATTTTCTTGATCTTAAAACTGAAATTGAAAGATTAAATATAATTGATGATCTATGGTTGCATCTTGATGTAATGGATGGCCACTTCGTTCCGAACCTCACTTTTGGTGAACCTGTTTTGAATAAAATCAAAACTATCTCTAAACATAAGCTGGACGCTCACTTTATGGTGACCAATCCCGAGCATTATGCTGAATCTTTTAAAAATGTTGGTCTCCATAACTTCACTTTTCACTGGGAAGCTGTAGACCATCATGACCGCATGATTCAACAGCTTAAAGAGATTTATCCTTCTGTTGGAATATCATTAAATCCTTCAACACCAATTTCACTTATACCAAAATACATCTGGTCCAAGATTGATCTCGTCCTTCTCATGAGTGTAAACCCAGGTTTTGGGGGACAAAAATTTATTCCAGAAGTGATTGATAAGGTTATTGAGCTGGACCTGATTCGGCATAGTAATAATCTCAATTTCCAAATTCAGGTCGATGGCGGAATTAATGATCAAAATGCCGGGTACCTGATTCAGGCCGGGGCCAGTAACCTGGTAGCTGGATCATATATTTTTTCTGAACCCAACAAAGACTACGCTCAAAGAATTAATAAAATTCGATAAGGTTTAATATTATGACAAAAGTTTATCAACTCACTGGTACCAACATCACAATTGATGACGTTGCCTTCATTGGTAATGCCAGACCAGGTGAAGTGAAGCTTGAAATTCATCCGGGCTCATTAGAAAAAATGAAAAAATCACGACAAGTGATTATGGATATCGTCAAAAAAGGGAAGCCTGTTTACGGTATCAATACAGGCTTCGGTGCCCTAGCCTCTAAACAAATAGCCGACGAAGATCTGGGACAACTCCAGTACAATTTGATTCGGTCTCACTGTACGGGTGTAGGCAAACCGTTTTCTCGCGAAGTTACCAGGGCAATCATGCTTTCGAGGGCAAATTGCTTGATCCAAGGATTTTCAGGCGTAACTCCAGAAACAATTCAGCTTCTACTAGATTTTATCAACTTTAATATCAATCCAGTTATACCTGAAAAAGGCTCGGTTGGAGCCTCTGGCGATCTTGCCCCACTTTCTCATATAGCTCTGGCGCTAATTGGTGAGGGTGAAGTTGAATATCAAGGAAAAATAGTTCGTTCAGATTTTGCCATTCATCAAATAGGAAAAGAGCCAGCGGTTCTTGGCCCTAAAGATGGTCTGGCATTGATCAATGGGACATCGGTTATGTTGGCGCTTGGGTGCCTGGCATATGTTGAAGCAGTAAAGCTTATGAAACAGGCCGATATTATCGCCTGTTTAACTTTAGATGCTGTTCGCGGAACGGCCAGTGCCTTTGATGAGCGTATTTCAAGACTTAAACCTCAGCCCGGTCAGGTTGATGTATCCTTCAACTTGAACAAGATTATAAGCGGTTCTGAAATTATCAATTCTCATAAAGAAGATGGAAAAGTTCAGGACCCATACTCTCTTCGTTGTATACCCCAAGTCCATGGGGCGTGCAGGCAGACACTTCGTCATACGGAGGAAGTACTACGAATCGAACTCAACTCAGTGACTGATAATCCACTTGTTTTTGCTGATACTGGCGATGTTATATCTGGTGGAAATTTTCATGGGGAAGCTCTGGCATTAACTATGGATTACCTTGCGATGGGTTTATCTGAGATCTGCAACATTGCTGAACGTCGTGTTGAGAAAATGATGAATCCTCATTTTTCTGATCTTCCAGCTTTTTTAACAAAAAATTCCGGACTTAATTCCGGACTCATGATTGCTCATGTAACCATGGCGGCCCTAGCCTCTGAAAATAAATATCTTTGTCACCCAGCTTCTGTAGATTCTATTCCAACCTCTACTGATAAAGAAGATCATGTCTCAATGGGTGTAACTTCTGGAAGAAAGCTTCATGAAGTAGTTTCCAATGTTCAACATGGTCTGGCCATTGAACTTCTATGCAACACACAGGGATTAGAATTTCTACGTCCTCTTAAAACTTCTCCTGCTTTAGAAAAAGTCATTAAGCTTGTTAGGAAACATGTTCTTCCAATAGAAGATGATAGAGTTTTTCACAAAGATATTGATAATCTCTACCGTTTAGTAAAAACAGAAGAAATTATTAAAGAAGTTGAATCTATAACGGGAGCTCTCAAATGAATAACATCCCTCTGCCTCCTACTGGAGACAAACTTACCTGTAAGGGCTGGCATCAGGAAGCTGCCCTGAGATGCATGCTTAATAACCTGCATCCAGATGTGGCCGAAGACCGTGACAACCTCATTGTTTACGGTGGCAACGGCCAGGCAGCAAGAAACCCAAAAGCATTGAATGACCTTATCAGAACTCTTCAGAATTTAGAAAATGATGAAACACTTATTGTTCAATCAGGTAAACCTGTAGCTGTTTTTCCAAGTAACCCTCAAGGACCTCGAGTATTAATAGCCAATTCTAATTTGGTACCCAAGTGGGCAACATGGGATCACTTTAATAAATTAAAAGATGAAGGTCTCATGATGTACGGTCAAATGACTGCTGGATCATGGATCTACATCGGATCACAGGGTATTATCCAGGGAACGTACGAAACTTTTATGGCTGCGGCTAGAAAGCATTATGGCGAGAATGCAACACTTAAAGGAAAGCTGGTTCTCACAGCTGGTATTGGTGGCATGGGGGGCGCTCAACCTCTGGCGGTCAAGATGGCAGAAGGTGTTTGCCTCTGCTGCGATATTGATATCACCAGAATCGAAAAGCGCCTAAAGACTAAATATCTTGATGTACTTGCTAAAGATTTTTCTGAAGCTTTAAAGCTTGCTACAGAGGCTAAGAAAAATGGGGAAGCGCTTACAGTGGGAGTTGTTGGAAACGCTGTTGATTTTTTTGAATATGTTTTAGATAACGGAGTTATTCCCGATCTCGTCACTGACCAAACTTCTGCTCATGATCCCTTAAATGGATACATACCGGCCGGCCTCACAATGGATGAGGCCAGTGCCCTCAGAAAATCTGATCCTGGAAAATACACTCAGTATTCATACGCCAGCATGGGTCAGCATGTTGCCATCATGATCGCCTTTAAGAAAAAAGGGGCGCACGTATTTGACTATGGAAATAATCTTCGTGCAGGTGCGGAAATAGCGGGTATCAAAGATGCCTTTAGTTTCCCAGGATTTGTTCCGGCATACATTCGTCCACTTTTTTGTGAAGGTTCAGGCCCCTTTCGCTGGGTCGCACTTTCTGGTGATCCGGATGATATTCGTGTGACTGACGAAGCCCTAAAAGAGCTTTTCCCTGAAAATAAATCCATGATTAACTGGCTTGAGAAGGCCCAGAAGATGATTAAATTTCAGGGTCTCCCGGCACGTATTTGCTGGCTTAAATATGGAGACCGCGAAAAAGCGGCTCTTCTGTTTAATAAACTCGTTCGCGAGAAAAAAGTTAAAGCACCCATCGTAATCGGCAGGGATCATCTGGACTGCGGTTCAGTTGCAAGTCCAAACCGCGAAACAGAAAGCATGAAAGATGGAACAGATGCTGTTTCAGACTGGCCTCTATTAAATGCTATGATCAACATTAATAATGGTGCTAGCTGGATCTCACTTCACCATGGTGGCGGAGTGGGAATGGGCTTTTCTCAGCATTCTGGAATGGTTATTGTTTGTGACGGAACTCCCGAAATGGATGTTCGTCTTTCAAGAGTTTTAAATTCTGATTCTGGTATGGGAATTGTACGGCATGCAGATGCGGGCTATGACATCGCACTTAATATTGCCAAAAGCCCTGAAACTAAAATCAAATTTCCATCCCTATAGACAATACGGATCCATTTCATCAGTTCGGTCAAAAGTTTCTGTCTGGTTGTTAAATTTAACTTTATCCGACCAGGCAAAACATTTTATTGGACCACCTTGGTCTTCTGGAATATTAAATCCAGCAGGATCACCTGTTACAGGAATATCTTTCATGTGATAAAGACATGTTTGAAATTCCAATGAGCTGGTAGATATCTCTCTATGGTTTGCTCCTGCATTTGGGACCAAGGCTGACCCACTTGGTGTATCCGAAATAAAAACCTGACTTAACGGTGTCGGGGCGTTCATCACGTAATCAAAATTCTTAGAATTGAAATATTTTGCTACATCAATTACTAGCGAATCATGATCGGCTTTTAACAAAAGCGGTACTTTTACATAGCGGTGCCAATCACGGCGATTTTCTGAGTTAGCATCTTCAAGATCGTAACTATTGTAAAGGGGATCAAGATCCACAGAGTCCACTACCCAATCGGGATGTTTAAAATCGACGGTTTTTCCACGAAGATCTCTGGTCATCAAGTATTTCTCTGATGAAACATTGGTGGCATTACTAATCCTATCAATATAAATGCAACCACGAATAAACTGGACCACTCCGTAATCACCAATACAAGAAGCATTAGTCGTCTCGGTCACAGCTGCCATCATACTCTGGCGGGTAGCTGGCATAGTCATAAATTCTTTAAGGAATTCCAGATCATAGGTAGTAACACTAAAGCGTTTTAGGGAGCAGCCATCCGTAGGTGAGAACTTGAAATCTTGAAGCTCAGCAGAACGATAATTTGTACTGGAAAGAGCATTCAGCGAACAGAGTATAACGGTAAGTGCAAAAATCTGTTTCAATGAATACCCCTTTGAGTAAGCTGTGATAATCTAGAATCATGAAAGCATATACAAATCTTAGCCAAATTATGACCCTCGAAGCCGCCCACAAAAAAGATGGTAGGATGCTTCAACCCGATGACCTCAGCATCATAAATGATGGGGCGGTGGTATTTGATGAATCAACTATCCACTGGGTTGGGGCCACAAAGGACTTGCCAGCAAATTATAGGGGCATTCCAAAATTTAAGTTAGACCACCATGTATTAACTCCAGAGTTGGTAGATTCACATACTCATATAGTTTTTGGGGGAGACCGCGCCCAGGAGTATTCTGACCGCTTAAACGGTACTCCTTACGAGGAGATAGCCAAGCGTGGGGGTGGAATTCTGTTTACTATGAAAGAAACACTCAATCTGGAAGCCGAAAAGCTATTTGAAATGGCCTGTGAGAGAATTCAACGAGTTAATTCTTATGGAATTGGAACAATAGAAATCAAGTCAGGTTACGGTCTGAGTTTTACAAAAGAAAAAGAGCTGAGTCTTATTATTGATCGGCTTAAAAAACATTTCTCGCCTAAAATTCAGATTTTCAACACATACCTTGCAGCCCACGATGTCCCACGTAGTTTTTCATCTTCATCTGAGTACTTAAACCAAGTAGTTCTTCCACTACTGAAGGATCTGGCCCCAAGAAAGATCATCGATGCTGTAGATATATTTCATGAGAAAAACTATTTCTCCAGTGATGACGTTAGTAATCTTTTTTCCCTCGCACAAGATCTACAAATAGGAATAAAAATTCATGCAGATGAATTGAACACAAATGGCGGAGCTGAAATAGCAACTTCATTTAAAGCATTAAGTGCTGATCATCTATTAAAAGTATCAGACACCGGAATAGCGGCTCTTGCCTCATCAAATACAGTTGCAACTTTACTTCCCGGAACAGCATTTTTTCTCGGCAAAAACCTCGCCCCAGGGAGAAAAATGCTTGATCAGGGAGTTAAGATTGCCATCGCTTCTGATTATAATCCGGGCTCATGCCACTGTGACAACTTACTGCTAATTGCTTCAATGTCGGCCGCTCAGCTCAAAATAAACCAGGCAGAGCTGTGGTGTGGGATTACATTAAACGCCGCTCATTCTTTAGGAAAAACTGATCAAGGTGTTATTAAGGTTGGGATGAAGCCGCGGTTCTCATTATTTAATGTGGAGTCACTGGCCCACATTACCTATAACTGGGGTCGAAATTTTTCTGTTAGTTTGCCTTAAGGGCATTCTCAATCATTGAAAGAAATTCTTCATCCATAAAATCATGATTAGTTTTACTAACAAAGATGACTTTGCCTTGATTAAACACAATTGAGACAGGATAAGTTGAGACAAGAAACTTATTGGCAATGGCACTGTCAACATCAGTGGCAGAATCAAAATTGAGCTTATATTTTGCTTCTGTTTTTTTCACCAGTTCAACGGCCGTGTCCTCATCACCATTGATCCCAACCACCAAAACCTGACCTTTAAATTTTTGCTGAAATTTAACCAAACTTGGAAACTCTTTGAGGCAGGGTACACACCAGGAAGCCCAAAAATTAAGAACGATAACAGGTGATTTTTCATGCTTGAGTTCAATAGTCGATTTTTTGGTCGTAGTTAATTTAAGGCTTTGGAAGGCTGCTTCGTAGACAGCGTGCTTTTGTTTGTCTTGATCGACTTGTTCAGCGTTAAGATGGAAGTTGTCCCATAGGATTTGTGTGGAAAGAAATCCACTAAATGCCATAATAAACAAGAGGACAGGGATATATTTTTTCATTGGTTTTTTACTCATAGAAGAACCAATCCTATCCCAAAAATAGGCAATTATGAAGCTTAGGAAGAGACTGCCAATCTTAAACATTTCTAAAACCCAAAAGGGTCAAACTCTTGTAGAGTTTGTTCTCCTATTGGCCGTCATTTCTTTGATATCATATGGATTCGTATCGATCATGAACCGCAATATAGGCGCCTATTGGGAACACAGTGTAAACCTGATCGTGAATGATGGCCCTGCGAGTCTCGGCAAAGCGAACTATCAGAAACAAAAAATTCAATAATTAAGATGATAAGGAATATATATGAGTTTTCTACTGGCCATTGACCAAGGCACTACAGGATCAACATCGCTCCTCATTGACGCTAAAAATTTTCAGGTAATCGACAAAGAAAAAGTCGACTACCCTCAAATCTATCCAAAACCTGGATGGGTTGAACATAACCTGGAGGATATCTGGAACTCTGTGGGCTCCTCAATCGGCGTTCTTTTAAAACGCCAAAATGTAGATAAATCAGCGATTTTGGCGATTGGTATAACCAATCAAAGAGAAACAACCTGCGCTTACGACAAGACAGGCAAGCCTCTACATCATGCCATAGTCTGGCAAGACAGAAGAACTGCCGCTTATTGCGAAGAAAACAAAACCGCATACATTAAAGATTGTCAGAAAAAAACCGGACTCCCTCTAGACCCCTACTTTTCAGGATCAAAAATGCGCTGGCTACTGGATAATGTTCCAGCAGTTAAAATTGCAGCGGACCGTGGTGAACTTTTACTTTCAACCATAGATACTTTTCTTCTCTACCGTCTTACAAACAAAAAAAAATTCTCAACAGAACCCTCTAACGCTTCAAGAACCATGTTAATGGATTTGGAAACTTTTAATTGGGACGATGATCTTATCAATTTTTTTGGTCTTCACAAAAAAATGCTTCCAGAGATCCAAGATTCATTTTCTCAATTTGGTCAAACAGAAGCCTGCTCATTTCTTCCAGATGGCATTCCTATCCTTTCTATTTTAGGTGATCAACAAGCAGCTCTATTTGGCCAGGCCTGTGTGAGAGTCGGAGATATCAAATGCACTTACGGAACTGGCGCATTTCTTGTGTTGAACACTGGAGAAAAAATAGTTCACTCTAAAACAGGACTTCTTACGACTGCGGCTTACTCTCACTCAGGAAAGAAAATCTATGCCCTAGAAGGGGCAGCCTATATTGCAGGGGCAGCAGTTCAGTGGCTCAGAGATAATTTAAAAGCTATAAAGAATTCTGGAGAAGTTGAAAAGCTAGCTCTGGAAGTTAAAGATCTCTCACAGATGGAGCACGTGCTGTTCATGCCTTTTTTTACAGGCATAGGTACCCCCTATTGGAATTCAGAGGCCAAGGCTGCCATTTTGGGACTTACTCGTGGGACAGAAAATAGTCATATCGCCTGGGCCTGCCTTGAAGGCATTGCCCTTTCAGTAAATGATTCGGTTTCAAGTTTTAAAAAAGACTTCACTCAACTAAATGACATTAGAGTCGATGGTGGAGCGGCTTCAAATAATCTCCTAATGCAGATCCAGGCAAATTTTTCGCAGAAAAGTATACTGCGCCCTGAAGTAATCGATACAACTGCTTACGGAGTTGCCATGGGTGCCATGGTCGGTCGCGGAGAAATTAGTATTGAGGACTTAGGTAGATACTGGAAACTTGAAAAAGAATTCAAACAGGAATCTCATAATTACTACCCAAAGAAAAAAGAACTTTGGGATTCATCCATAAAGAAACTTTATCTTTAACTATTTAAACAAGATGTCTTTGAGTTCACTGGCCTTGGTAATACCTTTGAGTTCGAGCTTATATTTTCCTTTAAAGTCATCGGCGGCTCGTTTTGAAGTAATGACCCGTTTATAGTTCATCTGAGCGATCTCTTTTAAACGCATTTCCATCATAGGAACAGAACGTACTTCGCCGGTCAAACCAACTTCGCCAAGAAATATGGTGTCGCTGGGAATGGCCATAGAGTAATAGGAACTTAGAAGTGATGCTATAACCGACAAATCATTTTCACGGGTTGAAAGTTTCATGCCACCAACAACATTTACATAAATATCATTATAAGAAAGAGGAATTCCAAGATACTTATCAATGACGGCTACCAAGAGGGCAACTCGATTTGAATCGAGACCCTGAGTAGTTCTTCTCCCCACGGCAAATTTATTTTCTACAACTAAGG
>DLGL01000079.1:0-261 GCA_002482685.1 Bacteriovoracaceae bacterium UBA7695
GAAGAACCACTTGTTTTCTGAAATTAATTTTCGAGAACTCGAACAGGGAATGATTGACGTTCAAAAGGGCCTGAGAAAGTTCTACATCCAGCTGACTCGTACGGATATAGTCCTCAATAACTTTCGCACCATCGGTACTACGGTACTGAAAAACGTACCAGTCATTGAAGCAGTTCATACGGGATTCGAATTCTTCTTTATCCTCATCCAGTTTCCCGGTGATTGAAAAATACTTTTCCTTGGCCGCTTTGAGTTCATCAA
>DLGL01000079.1:294-10683 GCA_002482685.1 Bacteriovoracaceae bacterium UBA7695
AGAAATGCGAGCCTTGTGTGTATAGGCCTAAAACTTTATCTAAGTGTTCATGAACGATTTCGAGCATGGGATATTCTACTCTTCAGTTTTAAGAACTGCCAAGAAGGCTTCTTGAGGAATTTCTACGTTCCCGACCATTTTCATCCGCTTTTTCCCTTCTTTCTGCTTCTCAAGGAGTTTTCGTTTACGGGAAACGTCCCCTCCGTAACACTTCGCAAGTACGTTCTTACGAAGGGCCTTAATTGATTCCCGGGCTATGATCTTGGATCCAATAGCTGCCTGAATCGCAATATCGAACTGCTGACGGTCAATCACTTTCATCAGACGGAAGGTCAGATCCTTCCCTCTTTGCTGAGAATTGCTTCGGTGAGTGATCATGGATAGAGCATCAACCTTGTCCCCATTAATCAAGACATCCAGTTTAATCATGTCAGATTCCATGTATTCGTTAAGCTCATAGTCCATTGAAGCATAGCCTTTAGACAAAGACTTAAGCTGGTCATAGAAATCAAACATCATCTCCGAAAGAGGAAGAACATAAGTGAGCTTCACCCGGTCTTCAGTAATGTAGTTAATTTCCTGATCACGACCTCGACGGTCTTCGCAGAGCTTAATAATTTTTCCCACGTACTCGTTAGGAAGGTGGATCGAGAGCTTAACCGTAGGCTCCTTGATCATTTCAATCATGGTTGGGTCTGGAAGCTTCGACGGGTTATCGATCATGAAACTCTCACCCTTAACGGTGTGGATTTCATAGTTACATGATGGAGCTGTAGAAATAAGAGTAAGGTTAAATTCTCTCTCCAGTCGAGTCTGGATGATATCCATGTGAAGAAGACCTAAGAAGCCACAACGAAACCCAAAGCCCAGGGCCTGAGAAACTTCCGGCTCATAGGTGAATGATGAATCATTTAGGGCGAGTTTTTCCAGAGCTTCCTTGAGCATTTCATACTCTTCAGAGTCCACAGGGAAGACACCACAAAAAACCATCGGCTTAATTTCTTTATAGCCAGCTAGAGTAGGAGTTGAATCTTTTTTATCGGTGTGAACAATCGTATCCCCGACTTTTACGTCACGGACAGTTTTGATTCCACAAATAATCATTCCCACTTCGCCAGCGGCCAATTGAGGCACTTCAAGGTAATGTGGAGTGTTCACCGCTAGTTTCAGGACTTCGTAATCAGATCCACGGAACTTGAAGTGAATCTTATCTTTTACTTTAAGAGTTCCTTCCATGATACGGGCGAGAACGACTACCCCTCTGTACGGGTCAAACCAGGAGTCAAAAATCAGGGCCTGAAGATCAGAAGTAACAAGTCCTTTTGGTGGTGGGACTTTTTTAACAATTTCCTCGAGGAGGATATCAACACCTATCCCAGATTTCCCTGAGACTAAGGGCGCTTCAGAAGCATCAAGACCGATAACATCTTCAATTTCTTTTTTAACTTTTTCAGGATCGGCATGTGGCAGATCGATTTTATTAATGACGGGAAGGATTTCAAGGTTGTTTTCAAGCGCCATATATACGTTGGCCAGAGTCTGAGCTTCAATCCCCTGAGAGGCATCCACAATTAAAAGTGCGGCTTCACATGAAGCAAGAGAGCGGGAAACTTCGTAGGTGAAATCCACGTGTCCCGGAGTATCAATGAGGTTGAAAAAATAAGTAATGCCGTCCTGGGCCTTGTACTGCAAGCGAACAGTTTGTGCTTTAATAGTGATCCCACGCTCTTTTTCAAGATCCATGTTATCCAGCATACGGTCCGACTTCTCACGATTAGATATCGCTTTAGTCATCTCTATGATTCGATCTGCTAGAGTCGATTTTCCGTGATCAATGTGGGCAATAATAGAAAAATTGCGGATGAGACTTGTATCCATAGTGCTGCTTGACCCTTATTGTGTTGCGGGTCAAGCATACACTATCGGTCAAGCTAAACAAAGACCTCTTTAGAGATAATCATCATGTAATAATCAAGGTTTGATTCCTTGGCCCGGATAGGAAAAACGTTAGCGTAGCCCTGATAAACTTCTTCAGTTTCCTCAAAAATATACTCGCCTGTCTCAGCATTAAGCACTTTCTTACGCTTAGGAGTGATAATTTCGGCATTTTCAATTTTTGAGCGCCGCTTAATGGCCAGCTCAAAAGTCTCAACAATCGAATCTGGCATCAAAGTATCGGTGATTAATTTATTTAGCACATCGTCAGACTGCATCTCCAGGGTCGAATACATGGGGTTATTCATGTAAATCAATTCTCCTTTGGCGTTGGCGATCATGATATTTTTCTTCACCATATTGGCCAGGGTATCAAACTTTCTGTGTTCAACAGAAATTCTGTCGGTTCTTAGTTGCTCAAACTTCTTCATGTTCAGAATCATTTTATTGAGTTCACGGGCCAGCTCCCCGATCTCATCGTCCAGATCATAGTAGATTGAAACATCAAAGTTACAATCTTGCAGTTCTCTGACGGCATCGTTGATTTTTTTAAAAGGCATGGCAATTTTTCCAGGAACTACAAGTGCCAAAAGAATGGTCCCAAGGAAAGTAATGATCAAAGTGATAAGCATGTTTCTGCGGGTCTCACCGATAATAGACTTAACCTGTTTATCTCTCTGCTCATTCTGAAAATACTGAATGTCCTGAAATTCAGAAAAGGCTTCCAGAATTTTATCGGTTAGCTCATTAATAGTTGAGAGACCTTCACCATCTCTATAAAAAAGAGCCGATTTCGCAACGATTGTTTTAAGAGAATCTACATACCCCTGCATTCGGGAGATAATTTTTTTTGCTTCAACTTCGGAGTAAAAACTATCAAGACGCTGGAGCTGAGACTGAAAGCCTTCACATAAATTCTCAAGACGTTTAAGATCTTCTACCGTTGGTTTAGTCGTTAGAATTTTTTTCTGCATTTTCAATATCGATACCGCTGAAATCCGCACCTCATCAGTTAAAAGGGAAATTTTATTAGAATTCACCGTAATACTAGAGATCTGATTATTCAGGGAATCTAAAAAGAAAAAAACGGTAAATCCCATGACCAAAACAACAACGTTTGCGATCAAAAAACTTATGCCGACCCGGCGTTTAAGAGATAATTGCATTTTCTATGTTTCCTTTAAACTTCTTCTAAATCTGAGAAAAGTCGGTCGAAGTTCTTTTCACTTCCTACCAACACGACAATATCGTCTGCTTCAATGACATCCATTGGAAGCGGGGAATCGTTTATCACGACCCGATAAGCGGCCTTGCCTTCTTCACTTATGTAAGGCACACGTTTTTGTAGGGCCACAATATTAAGAGAGTAATTTTGACGAATCTGAGACTCAACCAAAGTTTTGCCTTCGAAAGCGCGCCCCAATTTAATCTCTACAATCGAATATCCAGCAGCGAAGTTGTAGCGCTGAAGAACGTGAGGAGCTGCAATTTTACTGGCAACAATTTCTCCCATTTCTTCTTCTACTTTTATAATTTCGGAAGCTCCTATCTCGCGCAAGACGTGCTCATGAAGCGGAGTCGTGGCACGGGCAATAACCCGCCCTACTCCTAGTTTTCTTAACATCGCTACGGCCATGATGCTCATCTCAATATTGTCACCAATGGCGACAACGGCGGTATCTACATCAGAGATATTTACAGCACGTAGAGATTTCTCCTGGGTCACATCGATACAAATTGCATGGGAGACGCGGTCTTTGATCCGGTCAACCAGATCTGCACGGGAATCGATGGCCAGAACTTCGGACCCTTTTTCAAAAAGGCGGACGGCAGTTTTAGCACCAAAAGTTCCAAGTCCAATCACAGCTACAATCATAATTTATCCTATTAAAACTTTCCCTTCAGGGTATTCAACATTATTTGGAAGTATCACGCGGCTACCAACAGCAAGAATGAGAGTCAAAGGCCCCACTCTTCCGAGGTACATCATAACAATAAGACAAAGTTTTCCAATACTGCTTAAAAATGGCGTTATCCCTAAACTCAGTCCCACAGTTCCAAAGCCACTTACCACTTCAAAAAGAAGGGAGAGAAAACTTTTATCCGGCTCAACCCGGACCATGATGAGAACCCCGATACTGACAACTATAAGTGACATGATAAAGATGGCAATGGATTTTACCACCGTCTGAGCAGGGATGGTTCTTTCAAAAAATTCCACATCCTGCTTACCTTTAAGTGTCGCAGTTACAGATTGAAGGAGGACTGCAAAGGTGGTGGTCTTAACCCCACCACCTGTTGATCCGGGCGAGGCACCAATAAACATAAGGAGAACTGCAAGATAGATGCAATGAGGTTGCATAAGATTAAAGTTAATGGTTTGAAATCCAGCCGTTCTGGTGGTGGTCGATTGAAAAAAAGCGACCTGGAATTTTTCCCACATTGTGTAATCCTGAAAGGCGTGGAGAAACTCTCCAAAGAAAAAATAAGCACAGCCTATCATGAGGAGTAGCGTATTGGTGACGATTACGATTTTCGTATGAACAGAAAGAGACCTGATGGATTTTTTCTTTTTAAACATTTCCATCACATCTTTCATGACTGAGAAACCAATTCCACCGAAGATAATGAGTAAGGCGAGTGTGAAATGGATAAGAGGAGAAAACTTAAAATCTTCCAGACTGTTATTCCACAAAGCAAAGCCGGCATTACAAAAACCAGATATGGAGTGGTAAAATCCATAATACATACTTTGACCGATTTCAAATCCTTCCTGATAGAAGCCTATAGTTAAAATCATCGCACCAATAAATTCCATTGCAAAAGTATAGCGGATGACATTTACAACAAGGTTCAGGAGCTCTTCGTGACTGGTGGTATCCAGTACATCTTGCATGATGACCTGCTCTCTCATCTGGAGGTTTTTTCCCATGATGACGGCCATCGAACTTGATAGAGTCATTATTCCCAGACCTCCGACTTGCAGGAGAACCAGAAGCACCATCTGACCAAAAACACTTAAGTCATCTACTACAGAAACAGAGGCCAGACCCGTAACACAGGTGGCGGAGGTCGACATAAAAAGTGCATCAATAAACTGAATTGTTTTTCCAGGATTAGCAGACACAGGAAGCATCAACGCTAATGACCCTAGAAGAATCCATCCTGCAAATGAAAAAAGAACAACCTGCGCAGGCTGCAGCCTCAGGCTAAAAAGAAAACTACTGGTAGCTGAAACAGTTTCTGTTTTTGAGTTGTTCTTTTTCTCATAGAAAGAAATAACGGTTGAAAAAAGATGAACAGCTGAAAGCCAGTAGACAAATTCAATGTCACCCAAGGTGATAAGAACCGGTATAAAAATAATCAGTGAAAAGACATAACGCCGGATGAAGTCTTCAAATCCGTCACTTTTAAGAAAATTTACCATTAAGGAAATAAAAAGGATGAAGGGCACAACCCAGACTGCATACTCAATGATCTGAGGCATAGGAAGTTTACTCAGAAGCTCGGGTGCCTGCTTGGCCTTCTGAAGTGTAAAAACAAGTACGAAGAAGCCATTGATGACAATCTCTAGCAAGAGTGGCAATCTTCCGATTAAATAATTCATAGCTTAAATCTTACTGTCTTTTACAAATATTCCTAGGGATAGTTCATGCAGTCACAAAGAATGGTGCCGTTTAAAATCATCCGTATGGATAGCCTTGGTCAAGGGGTTAGTAAAGAGTCTGATAAAATCACTTTTATACCCAAAACCCTGCCGGGTGATGCTGGAGAGGCACGCATCGTAGCAGAAAGAAAAGGTGTCAGTTTTGCTAAGATGCAAAGTTTGAAAGAAGCCTCACCACTGAGAATTGACCCTGTCTGTCCCCATTTTGAAAGTTGCCCCTCGTGCCACTACCTTCATACACCTTATGAGCAGGAGTTAATTTTTAAAAAGGAAAATCTAGATTTCTTGTTTAAAAAAATCCCTCATCCCGACATTCAGGTTACACCGGCCATTCGACGTACCGGTTACCGGAACAGAGTTCAGCTTCATTATGATCTACCCGGAAAAAAACTTGGGATGCTCGATGCAAAGGACCACTCAATTGCCCCTATACCGAAATGCTTAATTGGTAGAGAAGCTATTGCAGACAAGATTAAAGATTTTTATTTCAACTCAACATGGGAGCGTCTGGCCTCAGGCCAGCCACCTCAAGGCCATGTGGAACTTTATGAACAAAACAATGAAGTCAAAGTGACATGGAACGCCCCCTATTCTGAAGGCGGGTTCACTCAAGTATTCGAGGAAATGAATCTGGTACTCAAGTCAAAACTTGAAAATTGGCTTGCCTCACTCCCTGCCTTTGAACTGCTGGATCTCTTTGCCGGAAACGGGAATCTCAGTGACAAGCTCAATCATTCTAAACGTTTATGTGTCGATATGTATGCAAAGAGTCCAGGCTTTGGCTTTTTTTCGCAAGACCTCTACGATGAGAAAGCCTTCTTCAAAGTCCGCCAGAAGATGCAGGAAATGCAACTGAAACCGTCGGTCATTGTGCTGGATCCACCTCGATCGGGATTGAAAAATTTAGAGCAGTTTTTAGAAGAATCGCGGCCTAAACATGTAGTGTATGTCAGCTGCGATCCGCACACAATGGTAAGGGATATTTCAACACTTGGTCGCTACCGGGTGGTGGAACTTCACTTGATTGATTTTTTTCCCTCAACCTTCCATTTTGAGACAATGGCTTTTCTCGAGAGAATCTGAGCATTTTCTTTTACAAAAATCCCTACCTTCCCTAGAATGAAACTAAGCGAATGTTTATTGGACTTTATTTTGTCGATTAGGAGTTCCTATGCCATCCAATCTTTTGATTAAAAATTTGATCCTGATTTCCCTATCAGTGTTATTTTTGGCGTGTTCGAGTGCAGGTAAAGATAAAAATCGCCAACAAGCTGACCTCTACTTCGGCGCAGGAACTCAGAGTCTTATGACAAAAGACTACACAGATGCACTTACCAATCTTCTTAAGGCGAATAAGCTAGACCCAAACAATCCAGGCATTCTGACGAATCTTGGAATGGCCTATTACTTCAAAGGTGAAAGAAACCTTGCGGTTAAATATTTAAAACAATCTCTTAAATTCGATGAAAACAATTCTGATGCCCGCATTAATCTTGCTTCCATTTATTACCAGGATGGAGACTATAAAACTGCAGAGAAAATTTATAAGGAAGTTTTAAAGGATCTTACTTACGACAAGCAGGCCCGCACTTTATACAACCTGGGAACAATCGAGTTGCAAAGACAGAGGCCAGCTGAAGCAGAAGTGTATTTTAAGAAATCAGTTAAAGAAGAGTCTAACTATTGCCCATCTTACCTTCAATTGGGATTGATTCAGTTGAAACGTAATCAAAATAATTCTGCCTATAAAAATTTTCGCGAAGCCACTATGGGGACATGTTTTGAAAATCCAGTTGCCCATTATTACCAGGGGATTGCATTGACTAAACTCAGACGCTATAGCGATGCCCGGATGAAGTTTGATGAAATTGATGCCAAATTTAATAAAAGCGAATACGCAGTCAAAGCACGCCACCGTATGATGGAACTTAATGACATTGAAAAACACAATATTTCAGCTGAAGAATCTCATGCATCACGGAAGGTGCTTGAATCTCCGGAATTCTAAGAATACCAAGGATGGATAGATGAACGATGAAACGACTTCAGATAATGGATCAAACTCAGGACCTTCAACAAGTCTGCTAGGCGATTATCTCAAGCAGAAGAGACTGGATAAAAACTTTTCTCTTGAAAAGCTTTCTCAAAAGACAAAAATCAGCGTCAACATACTCAAGTGTCTTGAGGCCAATGACTATGACCACCTTCCTAGTGCTGCCTATATAAAAGGCTTTGTTACTAGTTATGTTAAAGTTTTAGGTATTCCTCTGGATGAGGCTATCGTCAAAATGGAATACACTTACCTGAGTATCCTCGGTAAATCTTTTCCCGCTCTTAATCACACCAAGTCGATGCTACAAAAACCAGTAAGCTCCCGCCCAGTACCTACGGCCGATGAGCAAAGCCCCCATGAAGTAATTGAAAGTAGTGACTCGATTATGGAAAATACTAAATCAGCACTACCTTTTGTTGTTCTTGGAGTCGTTATCCTTCTATTTATAGGTGGCTACAAACTCATTTCATCTGTCGTAGAAAATGAAGTCAACGGTCACAAAACAACTGATCTTGGACCAAAAATTGAATCAAGCTCAGCTCTTGTAAAACCATCTCAGAAACCTGCTGAGGCTCCAAAAGCGGAAGTTGTCGTAGCCTCAGACGACAAACCTGCCGATACCACTCCTGCTGCTGAAGCTCCTAAAGAAGAAGTTAAGCCAGTGGTTCAGTTTGAAAGGAATTTCCCTACAATCGATTTTAAAAAAATTAGAAGTAAACTTTTCCAGATAAGAACAGATGCTCCTGAGAATGAAGACACGACTCTTCTCCCTGAAGCGGTAAAAAGTAATGTGAATTCAAATTTACAGAACGTTTATATCAAAGCTTCTGAAGGAAATACCTGGCTCAGTTATAAGATTGATAATAGTCCGATTGAAAGTGTTATTATCAGCAAGGGTAATGATCTTTTCATTCAAGGCTCAGAAATCAGACTTTTTTTGGGAAATGTGAATGTCACAAAAATTTTCTACAACAATTACCTTATTGAGACTCCGACAAAATCCGGGGTAAAGAGTTTGATCTTTCCTGAAGAAAGTAATTCAAAATACATGCTGCCATTATTTCCAAAAGCTAAAGATGATATACTTTATACTGCTGAAGACTACACCAAGCGTATGAATCTAGAAGAAGAAGAACTGAAGAAGAGACAACAATAGGTCGTGGCAGTCATCTTTTATGACTGCCAATCTAATTTCCGATAAAAATAAACGCCCAGACCGGCCAGAGCTGTAGCAGGAAAAAAGACTGCTAATTGAACTGGTATGGTTCCCTTATTGGCCAGACTTACTAATGAGAAGAAAAGACCATAGTAGAGGATCAGGCACATAATCCCGATAAATCCTGCATTTTTAGACTTCCCTCGCGTTCCGGTGATACCCAACGTGAATCCAAGAAAACAGAAAACAAAAACTACTAAAGCTCCGTTCTTTCGGTTCCAGAATTCATAACGGGCGTTGAAATATTCTTTTTTATTAAACTTATAAACTTTCTCGGCTTCTTCAAAACTCATTCCTAAAACAACTTCCAGCTCTTTGGAGGAAAGCATTGTCTCCTTAACCGAGAATCGATCTTTAAATTGAGACTGCGAAACAGGGAATATATATTTAGCAAAAATAATCTTCTCAATTTCTTTTTTGTCATTCTGTCCGATGATGTTTCCATCAAAGAGTGTCAATGTTAGCTTTTCAACTAATGATGAAGGATCCCTCTCAAAAACAAGTTCACCTCTTGCTGCAAAAATCGCCCGTTCATCTTTTGTTTTCACGTCTTTAATTTGCAGAAAGACTTCTTCCAAATTACGGCCATATTTTGTGGAGGTGGTGGCGAATAAAGTCAGACCAGGAATAAGGGTAAAAAATTGTCCCGCTTTAATACCGGCCAGAAGTCCACTTGAGGTAAGGTAATTCACTTTCCTTTTAAATTCCTTATTAGACTGTGGAATAAGGTTTTGATTCAGATGGTAGACACTTACAGAAAGAAGGGAAGCAACCAGTAAAAAAGGAAGAAGAATTCTCTCCTTAGTCAGGCCGCCTGCTCGCATAGCAATATATTCAGAGTCACTGGAAAGTCGATTCAAGCAGTAAATAGTTGAGAAAAATACTGCTATCGGCAGCGAAAGGGGAATAAAGGTCAGGGCGAGGTTAGCTATGAGTCCAGCGGTGAACCATAAAGAAATGTCCCGCGTTACCAGCAGTTCTGTCAGGCGAAATAACTCAAATGTCAGAAGGAAGCAGATAAAGAAAATAGTACTGACTACCAGGGGCATAATAAATTGAGCAGCGAGGTATCTTTGTAATAAAAGTCTCATGGATAAAAGATACCAAGTGTTCCCCTTTCATACAAGAAAAGGCAAAATATTGAGGTCTAATTAAAAGGAGTCTCTATGTTAATCAAGCTCGACACTGTCGGCGATCAATTTCTCGCCGCTGAACTAAAAATCCTCACGGCCTTTCAAAAACCAGCAGCTCCCGCTAAAGTCAAAACCGCTAAGCCTTCTACCTCTGTATCGATAGATCACTGGGCAGATAAGGGTCTAAAAGAAGAGTTTCTTAATCTAAAACAACTTAAAAACTACAAGGCCGGAAAAGATGAAAACATCGCTTTCACAGGTGCTATGGGTGAGACAGTTTATGTTGTTGGTTTAGGTGACAAGTCTAAATATACGGCCGAGGATCTTAGGAAATCAGTAGCGAAGGTTTTAAAAAGTGTTCGTAGCAGTAAATTTGCAACGATTG
>DLGL01000080.1 GCA_002482685.1 Bacteriovoracaceae bacterium UBA7695
CGTGCTATTTGGACAAAATCATCTTCCAGATGATTTTGTCCAAATAGCACGATCAGAGGACCCAAGCATCTGCCCAGATTAAGGGCAAGGGAGTGAGAGAGCATACTTGATAAATGTTCACCAGAGGCATTCATGTCTGAAAAACTAAGTTGCGCCACCGGAACTATCCCTGAGGCCAGAGTTCCGTAAAGAAATCGACTAAGGATAAGGAGCATTAACGAGAGTCCAGCACCCAAGGGAATCGAGAAGTTGATGAGTACTATCATAATAAAAAATGAAACTGATAAACCGCCCAAACAAATAGTCATTACCGTGTCACGGCCAATAAAATCACTTTTAGAAGACCAGTAAGGAGCTCCCCATAAAAATAAAAAACTTCCCAGAGAGAAGCACCCTATGATGACGGGAAGTGAGAGGGACATTTTTTCGGATAGCAAAGGCAGAAGAGTGAACAAAAGAATCTGTGTGCTCGAAAAGGTAAGCGTATTGAGGATTAGGAGCGGTTTTCTCATAGCGACTCATCAATTAAACACAAAAATGGCCCCACTTTGACGGGGCCATGAGGATTTAAATTATTTTGCGCCTGGAACTTTTCCAGTAACGACAAAGTTTACACCAATAACTGAAGCCCCTGGGCATACAGCATCGATACCTTCAACTGGAACCATAATGGCAAGATTATGTGGATGACCGTAGTAAAGATAGTCATTGCTCTCGAAAGCAGCGTCTAAAACAGTTTTACCAACAGCGCAGTCAGAATCTCCAGCAGGAGCGTAAGCCTTAGAGTTAACTAAACGGATTGTTGCAGCTGCATTATCAGCAAGAAGAACAGCGTTGTAGCGACAAGTTTTTCCATCTTCTGTGAAAGTAGCTTTAAGTAGCCCGTTATCAAGAGTCATATCAGTTGTGATTTGCTCAAAAGCCACATTGATGTTTGCAAAACCAGCTGGCATCTGAACAGATGGTGTGAAAGCAGCACAAACGATACCGTTAGTTTTTGCGATCCATTTTTCTCCAGCAAGAACATAGTCAGCTTCTTGAGCTGAAGCAGTGAAAGAAACCGTTAAGATTAAGGCCAAGGCCAGAAAGTTTTTCATTAGGATCTCCTATTAGAATAGATGTATTTTCTATACTGAGTTTGTATTACCTAACAAATGTTTGGTCAAGTGTTTGATGCGGGTGTCAGATTATTTATTTCAGAGGGAAAAAGTGCACCGCTCAGTGCGTTATTGAAGGCTTCCTATGAACATAGGAAGCCTTATTTGAAATGATAAGAAACTAATTAAAACCGAAGATTTTTTGCAGCATGCTCACTGTTTTTGGTTTGCCGATAGGGCTAAAGCCCGTATCTCCAACTCCTGTGTTTCGCGTAGGACTGACTGAAACATCCCAAAAACTTGCACCTTGAAACCAAGGGAATCTCGGCTCCCAAAAACTCTGGAAAAGGGCATCGAATGAAGCTGCCTGGTGATCTTCACTGTAGAGACCTTGACCTGTTTCATAATCGAAGGGATTGATGAATCCTTTCTCAACACTTCTAAAGCCGGCCTCTTTAAAAATCATGTACTGCATTTTTCCCGTCACACTTTCAATTTCTGCCAACGCAGTATCAACCTGGCCTGAGTATTCATCAGAACGGATTTTTAGAAGTGACACAAGACCATCATAGGCCTGAGGAATAGGGTCTTGCTTGGAAGCAAGACTTCTATACATATCGATTCCAATCGCATCAAGTTCATTCCAGAAAGAAACAAGGTCATTCCAGATGGCCATCTCAGCTTCGTTGTCAGGGTTGGCAAGATCAACCAGACGGTAGCGCCATCTTTCGAATTCTCCGCCCATCGCGGTTAGATCACCATTGCTTGAAGCTCTGTCATCTGTGAAGTTGATGTCATACATCATTCTCACATCTTTACTTAGTTTACTTCGGGCGTATCTGAGAAGTTGAAGCCATTTTCCAGGAAAACCATACGGGAATTCCATCCACTGATCTTCAATACCAACAGTCATTGAATAAAGTTCTGCGCCGATCGTGTATTCTTCGACTTTATTAAGCTTAGAAATCAATAGATAGATATCGTGAAACTGTTTGAATGACTCAAACCATCTATTAGGATCAGCAGGTTGGATATTTCCGTGCCACCACGTTTTTGTAGATCCATCAGGCATCGCCTCAGTATAAGGAAATGTTCCGTCCGGCTTAACCACAAAAAAGATAGGTCTCATCCCAACAGTCATTCCTTGAGAATGAATGTAATCAATGAGCCGCTTGTAGCGGGCGCGTTCAAGATTTCTTCCAGAAACCGGAATTTCAGGAATTAAGTCGCTGCCTTTCGGGTTAGTCATCGTCGCCACGGGATTAAGAACTACGTGAGTAGCACCTAAGTTTTTTATTTCATCAACTGCAACTTGAGCAGCAGTTTTAGGTGCGCCTGGTGCTGCGGCATCATAAACAAAGTTTCCTAACTGAGTAAGATTCATTCCTTTAACCAGAGGTCGGGATTGCGCCCATCCAGGTTGCGCAATTAAGCAGGTAAGTAAAAGTAAAATCAATTTCATGTCAGTACTCCAGATTGAGTGATTATATTCCAAGCTTTTAATGAACTATGTCCGTCTCCGTAAGGATTTTCCCCTTGTCCCATGCAACCATGCTCCAAGGAGTATTTTACGAAGAAGCAAATTTTTTCGGGATCAGTCCCGACAAGGCTGGCAAAACCTTTTTCTACACCCTCAGGCCGCTCTGTTGTCTCACGCATGACTACGACAGGAATTTTCAACGTAGGCGCTTCTTCCTGAATCCCACCTGAGTCTGTAAGGATGACGCTGGCCCGTTTCATCAAGGCCACAAAAGGAAGGTAATCAATAGGTGAGGTCAGGAGAAGGTTATCCAGCCCCTTGAGTTCTTCCATCATGATGGTACGTACATTAGGATTAAGGTGAACAGGAAACACAAATCTCACATCGGGTAGATCGTGTGAGAGTGCTTTGAGGGCTTCGGCAATTTGTTTTACACCCTCGCCAAAGTTTTCTCTTCTGTGGCTAGTGATGAGCACCATCCTGCGGTCACCCATAAAACTTGAGATCTCGGCGGGGATATTATCATTTGTCACTTTCTGCGAAATAATTCTTAAAGCATCAAGTCCTGTATTACCTATAAGAAAAGCATTACGATGAATACCTTCATTGGCCAGCGAGCGCATTGACTCATCAGTTGGCGCCAGGTGAACTTTTGCAATTCTAGAAATGAGCTGACGATTCGCTTCTTCTGGAAAGGGGCTGAGGATATTATTCGTTCTGAGCCCTGCTTCCAGATGGATCACTGGAATTTTATTTAAAAACGCCCAATAAGCACCAACAAATCCACTCGTGGTATCTCCCTGAACCAAAAGTGCGTCAGTGTTACTCAGGTCAGGAACCTCACTGAGAACACTCAGCATAAGGCTAGAAAAAGATGCCAGATTTTGATTGGGTCTCATAAGACTTAGATCTACATCTGGTGATATATCGAAATATTCAAGTAGAGGGAGGGCCATCTCGCGGTGCTGGCCTGTGAAGATGACCTTCACCTCATGGCCCAACTTGCGACCTTCAAGGATAAAAGGGGCTATCTTAATTGTCTCAGGCCTTGTACCAAAGAGTGTTGTTATTCTCATAAGAGATTCTCGTTTGGAAAATATTCCTGATCTTGAATAGATTTAAAAACGTAACCCATCTCTTTAAGACCTTCCACAATGATTTGAAGAGATTTTTTTCCACCGATGCTCTCGTAAGAGCCGGGCACTTCTACATAGTAGCGTGACTTCGAGTTAAGAAGCTGAGGGTGCCAAAAAAATGAAGCAACTGCACCTCTAATAACTTTGAGTTTTCTTGCGCGTCTGAGAATATCTTCTGGCCGGCTAACAGGTCTCCAGGTTTTTGGATCATAAAATGCAAAATCCACCATACCGAGAGTTTCCGGAATCAGGGCCTGCCCATAAGCATCCTTATGAGTAATAAATGGAAGGGTCATCCCGCCAAAAGCTGTGTAATCAGCTTCTACTCTTAGGTTGGCCAGAACGGAACGTCTCTCATCACCGCAGACCTTAGGATCACATTCAAATCCCATCAGGTGATCTGGAAGGGATGTATCGGCATTAATTGAGTAAGGAAAATAAATCGTGCGGTGATAGTTCCATTTAAAGAATTTAGAGAACACAACATAGTTCATGACACTTGCAGCATAGTGAGGGACTTCAAAGGCTACAGGTTTAATACCCATATCCTGAAAAACTTTGATCCCTAACTCCAATCTTCTTGTAACCCAATCAATACTATCAAAAGGGAGTGGACGGTTTTCAGGATAAAGCCAAAATTCATAATCACCACCAGAGAGACCATCATAGCCACTGATAAGGCTTCCAACAGAATGGGCCGTACCGTGCATAATAATACTGGCACCCCGGTTTTGAGCGTATTTGAGCTGTGCCACTAAGCCTGGGTATTTAGTAATGGGAAGATAGATTGGTTTGTGTTCGGGACCGCCAGAACCAATAATGTCCGACATGTAAGGGATCACTCCCAGAGTAAATGACACTTCTTCACTGAATAAATAATCCATGGCCCATCTTAATGCTGTCATATCCAGGTTCGGACCGACATCTTCTATCCGGGCAAGGGCAATACGCTCAGTGGGAGCTTTTTCTTTCAGGATATCCCAAAGGATATCTGTAAAAATAAAAAAACGATCTTCATAATGAACAAAACTAAATGGGGAGTCAGCGATGTAGAAAATATTTTTGTTCCTTACAGCGTAAGGGATTGAAGCATTTGTTTTAGAGTGTCTTGAAAGAGAAAGGATCTCAACCTGTGAGGGAGTTTTAATTGTAATTAAATGGAGTTCAGGGCTAGCGGAAAAATTATTTGAAGCAGGGTTCCACTCAGAGAGTTTAAAAAAAGTTTCACCTTTGTAGTCAAAAAAACGAAAAAATCCGGGGTCTACGTTTGTTGGAGAAGGGGTCGTGTCAGCTTGGATAAGTGTCCCGGCATCAAATCCTGGGTCTTGATTGATATTCTTCAGGGCCTGAGTGAATTGAGGGAATTTATAGTTAAACCAGACAACAGGTATTGTTTTTGAAGCCACTGCAAGTTCTTCTGTGAATCCGGTGGGTAACTCCTGAGAAAAATTTGTGGCCA
>DLGL01000016.1 GCA_002482685.1 Bacteriovoracaceae bacterium UBA7695
AACCACGCAGTGATGGGTATATCGTTTGGATTAATCTTTTCCATGAGAGGGAATCTACTCCGGGCCCGGGGGAAAGACAATGTACAGGTAGAGATTACAGGATCCCTGCTTAGAAGCTAATAGGCTGATTTTAAACGGTCCCGGGCTTATCCAGATTGTTTGTCTTGCAACTTTCTTCAAAGAGAACAAAGAAATCCTCAAGGGGCGTGTCGATGAATTTTAATTTGATATCACTAAGGACATCCATCGGATGGCGGCCACTTTCCATAAGAATCTGATAGGAAATTTCCTGAGCGGTAATCAGGCATTTGGATAATGGCAATATTTTAGAAGAGATCAGCAAAGGAAGCCCAACACCTGTTAAAGAGCCATGATGCTGTTTAATGATAAGGGAGGCTTCGTAGGGAGCACTTTGATACTGATTCACTAACTCACTGGCCTTAAGAGCATGCTCGCTGATAATTTTCTGCTCTTCAACTGAGAGCCGGGCCAGTTGATCAAAACGCCTGATATGGATCTGATCAGTAGATTTTAAAGTATAATCACAAAACATTGAGGCGAAAATGAGCTTTCGGATTTTATCCCTGATATTTTGCTCACCCATCTGATCAAGCATCTGAGTCGAAATAAACCCAGTAAGCTCCATTAGACGGTAATGAAAAGAGAGATTTTTTTGAGTGCGCAGTTGATCCATGTATTTAGCAAAGTTATCTTTTCCGCCGGCCACATCTTCAGAGATTTGATTCAGAACACTTTCGCAAACCTGAATAATCCTTGGTTTGAACCCAAGTTTGGTAACGATATCCAAAGTGGTTACATAGACATCTTCAATGGCCAGAAGCTTCTCATCGAGTGTTGTATATTCGGTTTCAACTTTGTTAATCATGTTATTAATCAGCATAGAGGAGAAATCTCTATTAAACTTTTTATCAAAATATAATTCTAAAATCCCTCTTGAGATGAAACTTTTAAGCGTGCTGGCATCAATTCCTTCGTGGGCCGGGATCCGTTTAACATATTTATCATTGGAAATTTTCACATAGAGATCAAAAGGAAGGACATTAAAGTACTTCAGAGTACTGACTGGTATCGAGATGTAGCCTTCAGTAGCGGGAGGAGCCGCTGAAGCAAAAACAGTTTTAAATTCCTGCACAAAACCCGTGACATCCTGTTGGGGAAAGACTTTTACCTTAGGATCAAATGTCTCTCCATTGGATAGGAGGTATATTTTTTTTATACTCGCTTTACGGGCAAGGACTTCAGATATGAGTGACAAAAATATAACATTATCTTTGGGCTCATCAATTATAAGGACATCCACTGAATCAAGTAAGTTCAGCATGTTTTTAAACTCAAGAGCACTATTAAAAATAACAGGATTGAGTCCACTCATCTCTTTGCTTTCGATTTCAAGCAACGTCTTAAATTCCAGACGTTGAGTAAAGGCCAGTACTTGAGAAATGTTTTCTGTCATTTAAGAATATCGCTCATCCAGAAGAAATTTCTCCGGAGTGTGCCCTTTAATGTTGCGGTAAAAATCCATAATTGCCTTCATATCTTTTTCAAAATCAGAGGGATAAATCACAAGCCCCATACCGGCCTGTTTATTTTTGTAATCACAAAACCCGAGGACAATTGGAACCTGGGCTTTCTGAGCAATGTAATAAAAACCTGTCTTCCATGTACTCACAGGGCTTCGTGTCCCTTCAGGAGAAATCATCAGAACAAATTCCTTATGATCAGAAAAAAATTTCGCCATAATATCAGTTGTGCTAACTGTTTTGTTTTCTTTAAGTAGCTGTCTGTCCAGGCCAATGGCACCCATAGGAGAGAAAAAAAGATTCAATGGAAATTTAGTCCATTCTTTTTTTATTACAAAGCGCGCGTTTCTCCTCATCAGTTGTGAGACGGCCATGGCCGGGATGATATCATAGTTGGCCGTATGGGGGGCCCCTATGAAGACAAATGAGCGGAGCTCGTCAGG
The DNA here is from genome assembly GCA_002482685.1 of Bacteriovoracaceae bacterium UBA7695. Lineage (GTDB taxonomy): Bacteria > Bdellovibrionota > Bacteriovoracia > Bacteriovoracales > Bacteriovoracaceae > Peredibacter. Next base: position 1,985 of record DLGL01000016.1, read on the forward strand.
AATATTATTTACAAACTTCCATCCGGACAAAAGAAAGTACAAGGAAAATAATCGTCTAATCATTGGGCCTGCCCAGTATCAATTTCAATTTATTAGCACGGGTCATTTTCTTAACCAGGGACTCATACTTACTGGCAGAAGAACGGTCCTTGAAGTTTTTTTGAAAAACAACTTCAACCGGAACCTTTCCTCGAAAGTACTTGGCCCCTTTTTTTGTTGAATCAGCGTGTTCTTTAAAGCGGCGCTCGACATCGGTTGTAATGCCGGTATACAAATGCCCCTTCTCACTTTGGATGATATAAACAAACCAATTTGATTGTTTCATGCTAATATAATAACTTGTATGACCCGAATTACCATCCCATTTTCTGAATTCTCTTTCTCCTTCTCCCGCAGCGGTGGTGCTGGTGGGCAGAATGTAAACAAAGTGAACTCAAAAGTGACACTGGAATGGAACCTGGACCTTAGTGAATCAGTCCCATTTCCCGTAAAAGAGAGATTCAGGTTGCGCTTTAAGGGGTATGTTTTTGAGGAAGGCAGGGTCCAGATTGTAAGCCAAAAGAGCCGTAGCCAGAAAGATAACATAGACGATTGCATCCAGAAGCTTCACGAAATGATCAACGAAGTCCTCTACCCACCAAAAATCAGAAAAGCTACAAAGCCTAAAAAAAGTGCAGTGTTAAAGCGGCTTAATACGAAGAAAAAAGATTCTGATAAAAAGCGTCTGAGAAAAAATCCTGCCCGGGATTAATAAACGAGCCCACAATCCGGACATTCATTAACTGTTGGTGAGAATTTGGCGCCGCAGGCCTGACAGATGACTTCTGAAGCCGAGGTATCAAAGACGGCAGAGAGGTGTTCGAAGTTAGGCAAATGCCCTTTAACGTTTTTTAGGTATTCACTTTGAAAGTGATTTTTGATCTGATTCTCAAACAAGGCACTGGCCCAGACTTCAACCTTAACTTTGCAGCCTGAGGTGCAAGTCTGATCGTTCACTTTCAAAATCAATTCTACTCCCTGGGCCTTGAGTTGAATCTGATGATTCTTAGCGTCCTGCAGGTCCATGACCCCTAAAAAAAGATCTTCCATATCTATCCTTCGAATTTCTCACGCAGATAGGTCAAATAGTCGGTTACGTTTAACTCACCTATAATATCACGAGAAGTTATACTGCGCCCTTTGATGTGAATATTTTTGACTAAAAAGGCCAGGATTTTTGAAAAATCCCCTCGCTTAATTTGTTTCTCAAAGTCCGGAATTTCTTTTTTGAGCCTGTGATAAAGAGAACCTGAAATAAGATTTCCCAGAGTGTAGGTAGGAAAGTAGCCAAATGCACCTCCGGCCCAGTGCGAATCCTGAAGGACACCCTCAGTGTCTGTCTTAGGTGTGAGGCCCAGATACTTTTTATACAGCTCTTTCCAGATGGCCGGGATCTCTTTGGCATTAAGCCCTTGATTGAAAATCATCTCCTCAATTTCAAAACGAATGATGACGTGAAGGTTATAATAGAGCTCACAACTCTCCACCCGGATAAGCCCAGGAACTGATTTATTGAAACCGAGGAAGAGCTCTTCGGAATTTATACCTTTCATCGATTCAGGGAACATTTTTTTCATTTCAGGTTGGATAAATTGTGCAAAAGCACGGGACCTGCCAACAACATTTTCCCAGAATCTTGATTGAGATTCATGGACGGATAGTGAACAAGCTTCCTGGAAAGGCGTTCCTTCCCATTTAGCAGGAAGATTCAGCTCATAAAGAGCGTGTCCCACTTCATGCATTGTCGATGAAAGCGAGTCTAAATTACCTGTTACATACCTGGTCGTAATTCTCTGATCCATTGGAGATATATTAATACTAAACGGATGAGTCGAAATATCCAGTCTTGAATAGGATTCCGGCAGACCAAATAGCCGGGCCACGTGAAGACTTATTTGTTTTTGCTCTTCAAGAGGAAAGGGACCCTTTAAGTCTTTGACTTTAACAAAACGGGCATCCTTTTTTACTTCGGCCGTTAGTTGTATCAAACCTGTCTTCAACTCATCAAAAATTCCGGAGATCTGAGCTGAAGTGAACTCCTTATCATGAAGCTGAATAAGGGCATCGTAAGGTTTTTTAGTTTTAAAATACGTAGTCTCTTTTCTTTTGAGATCGATGAGTTTTTGTAAATGAGGTTCAAAAGATTTGAAGTCATTTTTCTTTCTGGCAATAGCCCAGGCATGGGTAGCGTGAGTTGAAGCAAAAGAGAGCTTCTCAACATGCGAGGAAGGAAGAGCGCGATTTAGATCGAAATCCCACTGCAGCTCTCTTAGAAGAATCTTCTCAGCCTTATTCAGTTTTTGTTGAGAAAACTTCTTAAGCATAGAAGCGTAATCTTTACTGGTTATGTGAGAATGCATTTTCCCCTGGATATAACTCAGGCGCCGGGCCCTGTCATTCACCGCCCCACTGGGCATCATTGTTTCCATATCCCAATGAAGCAGGGCCTGAATACTTTTTAAATAAGAGTACTCTTCCAGATATTTCTGTATCTCTTTCATTTACCCAACACCTTTTTATATACGTCTTCATCAAATCCAAAACTCAAGACTTTTTTATTTTTTTGGAGAATTGGCCTTTTAATTATCGAGGGGTTTTCACAGATAAATTCCAGTTTTGCTCTATCAGAGAGCTTTTCATAAGCGGCGGCATGCTTTCTATACGTTTGCCCTTTTTTATTAACCGGCAGCTCACCAAAAAAATCTGCCCAAAAGAGGATCTCTTCGGTGGAAGGAGGAGTTTTTTTAAAATCCACAAAATCATGCTTAATAGAATGCTTCTCCAGGTAGACGCGGGCCTTTTTGACCGTATCGCAATTGGGAATTCCGTAGAGAGTGACCATGCTTCCTCCTGAGTTGTGAAGATATTTTAAACAGAAAATAATTGAATGGCAGGCTTATTTTACGAGTACATCTCGACAGTTTTAAGAATTGTATCCAGCTCAACAGGCTTACTAAGAAAGGCCGTGATGCTAAAGTTTTTCATTTTTTCTTTTGCATTGGCCTCGGCCGACATAACTACAACGGGGATTTTAGACCAAATGGGGTGCTTCATTTGTTCTGTCCTGAAGGAGTACCCATCCATGACTGGCATCATTAGGTCGATCAAAATAAGATCTGGTTGTGGTTGAGTCTGGAGGGACTTTAGCCCCTCTAAACCATTAACCGCAGAAGCTACTTCGTAACCTTCACTTTGAAGAAGTTCGACTAGGAGCTCGCGAATAGAATTATCATCTTCGACGACCAGTATACGTTTTGACATCCTACATAAAGTATCTTTAATCTGAAGATTAGTCAATAAAACCGGTAACTTGTTTATTAACAGGCCTTTAAACTTTTCTATGCAGTGCTATAAAACGCCGAAGATATTTTTGTACATTAAGTAGAGAAACTCCACTGCAGGCCTCTCAGGATGCTTAGAGCGCCATTTCTGAAATTCGGCGTTTTTTCCCAGTGAGCGAAAACTCTGCGCCGAAGGAGATATTAGAGAGATTTTGTCCAGATCAAGGGTATCCGGGAAGAGTTTGTTAAACCAGCTCTCAACTTTGCGGGATGTAAAATAAAGGGTCCGGATATTAGACTCTCTTATACAGTCCAAAAGAGAGGTATTGAATGTAATGTCATAGAGATCTGCATCGGCAGCTCCGCCATTTCGTCGTCGGCAAGAGTGGATAACATCCCCCACTCCCAAGTGGAGATCCGTGAGCATATCAACCACATCGATCTTAGAATTAATTTCTCTTCCACGAGCAGCAGAGATGAGTTTCCAGAGAAGATTTCTCTCTCCTCCGAAAAAAAAATCGAGTTCGTGTTTTTTAATTTCCTGGCGCCGGGCCGGATCAGTGAATTTCCCTATAGGGAAACTTCCAACAATCATACCTCGGGCCCCGGAAGGGATAAAGACACCATAGGGATGAATTTCAGGCTTCAAGCAGCACCTAGCGGTTGAGCCCAATAAGACTCAGAAACTCACTGCGAAGCTTCTGATCATCACGGAATTTTCCATCGAGAGCGGAAGTGATCATCGTAGCATTCGCTTTCTTAGCACTTCTGCATGTCAGGCAACCGTGACTTCCCTCAATGACAACCATAACTCCCGCAGGCTTAAGTTCAGTTTTAATTGAATGCATAACACTGTGGCAAAGACGCTCTTGCAACTGTGGTCTTTGAGCGTGGCAATCCACGATGTGAGCTAGTTTTGAAAGTCCAACAACACGAGACTCTTCACCTTTAGAAGTATCCGGCAGGTAGCCCACGTGTGCCTTCCCGGTAAATGGAAAAAAATGGTGGGAGCAAAGTGAAGTGTAATCAATGTCTTTTAAAATAATCACATCGTTGTAATTATCTGCAGGAAAAGTTGTTGAAAAAATTTCTTTCTCATTGGTCCCTAGACCTGAGCAGATTTCCAATAAGGCGCGGGCCATGCGGTTTGGAGTGCCGATGAGATTTTTATCTTCCATGTCGAGTTGAGGAAAGGCTAGCTTTAGACCCTCTAAAACTTTTTGATATCCTTCTGCCATGGTGGTTCGTGCCAGATTTAATTCAAGGGCACGTTGACGGATTTTAACCAATTCAGCATCAAGAAATTTTTCGGGATCATTAGAGCGGGCCATAGTTCGGGCCAGGTCCTTGTTGAACGATGATTCAAATGACATAGGGTTACCTCTTGTTGGATAACCCTGTCATATCATGCCTTATGTTGCTTTTAAAGGGCTACTTTGTCGCTTCCTTATAGATCTTCTTGGCGTCTTTTGAAACGTCTTTGTAGACAGTATTTAAGGCTTTTTTAGAAGTCGACAATCGCTTTTTCCACTGTGAGATCTCTTTAAGAAGTACTTTTTTTGAAAGGGCCATAAAATCCTCCAGATTTTTAGTTGTCAAAAAAAAGAAAGCCACTAGTGTGGCTTTCTTTTTTTTGAAACCGGTCAATCACTTCGAGTGTTAGCTTGTCAGTAATAGGATCTTTATTTTTTCAATCCAGATCTCTACCGGAGTCACTCATGATTCTAGCAAAAAAACTTTTCTCTGGGAGAGGTTTAACCTTAAAAAGCAATTAAGGTGAGTATGTTCCGTGGCCTGAAAATTGCTGCATCTCTCAAGCACCCCTCTGAAACTTCCATTCAGAGGTCCTAGTTGACCCAACACCATCCCTAGGAAGGGAAAAAATGTCCGGGAGTAAAATATGTGGCTTATGAAATTAATTGTTTTCGTCTGTCTCTTCAACTTAGTTGATTCTTATGCAGGACCGAGGAACTATGGATTTAAAGTTTATAAGCACTTCATTGAGGTCACCGAAATAAGTTTGGAGAATCCCATGCCAAAACCAGGACCTAAAGATGAGGGGGCCGAGATTGCCCGCATCAAAGTAAAATACCACTAATAGTAATAGTTTTTTATGAGCTCTTTGAGAGGTTCAAACTCCCCTTTGAATCTGTGCCCCAGGTAATCAACTTTGAGCAGACTATCTCTTAAAGGAGCCTCAACCGTCTTGCCTTTAATTCTTTCATGCCAGGAGAATGGAAAACTATCTCCACTCAGGTCATCTGAGCCTTCAAATATGTGCTTCATCTTCGCCAGCTGTGGAGAGCTCTGTCTGATAGAGCCTAAACTGTAAGAAATATCCAGCATCTCCTTTCGGGTCATTTTCTCCGGAGTTGATAAGGCCTTTCTTAAATTATCCTTTAACGTTTTCATCCGAGGGTCTTTATTATCGGCCATAACAGAGTCTTTGATGGAAACTTTAAGATTTTCCTTTTGCGATTGATAAGATTCAATTTTATATTTCATCTCATCTTCAACCCCTTCCAGGGACATGATCTGAATATCGTAGTCCACATAGGCCCTAAAATCCTTCTCATAACGATTGCATGATGGGGTAAAGTTTGTCCAGCAGGCAGTGATAGCAGGATTCTGCAGGATTTTGGCTTGTCGGCCCTTGAGGCTTTTTATTTCCGTGGTGATAAAATTTTTATACAAAGATGAATTTTTACTCAAAGTTTCGAGTTTTTCCATGAGATTTTTTTCTCTCTCATTAGCTTCACTGGCATACATCTCAGGGTCTGCCTCTTTTGATTCAAGATCCTCAAGAAATTCTTTTAGTTCCTCTTTATAGTAATCCACAAAATTAGTATTAAAATCTTTGTTAAATCTCAAAAGAAGGAGGTTGTCTCCGCTATATTCATCATACAGACCAGCCTCAGTTTTGCTGGATAGGCAATGCTCATTTTGTCTCATGAAAACATAGGCATCTTTCAAAAAGCCCGAAGAGGGATCAACCAGCGTCGGCTCCTTTTCTGCACTCCAGAAACTTTTGATGTTAGTAAGATACTTATCTTTAAACTCTTTGATTTTTTCAGTGCATTCAGAGGAATTTAGTCTTCCAAATTTTTCTTTTCCCGATCTACCAGGCATGTAGAGGTATTCGTTTTTATCTTTGCAGCTGGCATAAACTGCGGAATGAAAGTCATTTACTGAACTTAGATTTGCAATTAGGCTTTTTACCGCTGTTTCACTTTTAGAATTAATAATGGGCCGCTCTTTTTTTAGCGCATCAGCAAAGTATTTAAGTCCCCGGGCGTCTTTTGCAAGGGGAGCTGAACCATCGTAGCCTGCAATAAATTTGAGCCCTGGGATGCCCTCTTTCCAGAAGTAGATTTTGGATTTATTGGCGCTATTACAACCCAATAAATAAAGAGATTCAATTTTGTCTGTGTGGCCGGTTTCCTGTAGGTCATTAATTAAATCATGAACTGATACATTTCCATTCTCACCACCATAGTCACTTCCACCATTATGTCCTGAGAGAACCAGTGAGCTAAAATTTGAGCCAGTGAGAAGTTTTTTTAACTCAGCATTATCAAATGTAGCCTGATCTCTAGGGTAAACAACAAGTTTTTTCCCCGTGAGTTGAGCGGTTTTTCTTGCAACCTCGATTTCAGTTGGACTGTTGTTTAAATCCAGAAAAAGTATTTCTTTGGCGCTTGTCTGAGCGAGGGTGAGACTCGACATCAGAAGGGCAATACTAAAGAAGATCATCTTTTAACCTCTTCAAGTTAGTATTTTTTAATAACGGGTACTTAGATAACAAGGTTTTGTCATCGTAGTTAATGAGACTTTTATAAAGGAGATCCCGTTCAGAAGTATCGAAAGATTTAAGCTCTTTACCCAGGTGCTTTGAGAGAATTTCATCACGCTGAGCAGGTGTCAGGTATCTTTTAAGGCCAGGTGTGGATTTTTTTATTCTTATGCCGTTATCGAGTTTTGATAAATCCAGCGAATCATCTAGTGGCGTGACACTAAAGTCACCTGCACACACCGAGTACGAGATCATGAATATCAAAATTATTTGAATTACTTTCATGCTTCATTATCGGTTGATTTAAAAAGGATTTTAGATCCCGACTAACTTGGACGGATTTCCTCCGGCTCTGCTTTTTTCTTCGACCAAGGTAGAAAACGCCGGACCTTAGGAAAAAGAGAAAGAGACTGAGAATTATCAATAATTACCTGAGCGCCGGAAACAAGATCATCTGCTGAGACAAAAGATATCTCTACCGGCAACTTATCCAAAAGCGCGTTCTTTTTAAGTTCAGAGGTATACCCATGAACCGCTTCGGAGGTGGCGGAAAAGAAAGGATTAAGTGAGGCATGCTCAAAAGGCAAACAGCCCACATTTATAAGTGAGCCACCTATTTTTTTAAACAGCTCCAGAGCAACTACCGAGCCATTGACTGTTGTCCAAAAACTGGAACTAAAAGTTGTATGGAGTTCGCTTTGATTTTCCAGGGAAAACGTCGAAAGATTCACCCATGTGTCGATAGTACCAAAAGTGGCCATACACTGATCCATTGCCAGAATAAGCTGATCTTCTTCTAGTCCACTTGCCACTGCGTAGGCGGTAGGATAATCGCAAGCACTCATTTCATCCTGGATCAATTGCAATGCCTCTTCATCTTCACTAGTCATAAAAATCCGCGCCCCCAGCCTGGCAGCTTCTCGCACTAGGGTGAGACCCATTTCTGTCGTGGCACCACAGACGAAAAAAACTTGAAGATGAATAGGTTTAAGCATGATGGACATAGATCACCTCTCTGAAATTAACAAATGGCGCAGGGCCTGCATAAGAAATCATGCAAAGGGGTTGCCATGGGAAAATTTAGTGAAGAAGTCTTTAAAAGTAAGTACCGCGAAAATTTCAAGGACCCCAGGTTTGATGACGCAAAAGAAGAAGTTGAGAGAATCACTGACATCGCATGGAAAAACTACCAGGATGGTCGGAAAGCTCCCCATACACGAGCTGCCGGGCCGGGGTTTAAAGACCCAAATTATGAGCTGAGTGTCGAGTGGCTCAAGGCCCGTGCCGCCATTCATGTTGCAAAAGATGAATACCAAGATCCTGCTGGACCAAATCGCATTTTGCTTATTTCTGCATCAGATCGCAACAAGGATACTTGTCCTGGAGAGGTTTCAAAATCTATGCGGATGCTTGAAATGGCCCGGGAAATTATTGGTCAGTCTCGCGACACAGTTTATGAAATTTTAGACCTCTCGGAGATGACGGCAGAGTACGGAAAAACCATTCACCCCTGCAAGGCCTGTGTCTCCACAGCTATGCCTCTGTGCCACTGGCCCTGTTCATGCTACCCCCATCAGTCACTAGGCCAGATTCATGATTGGATGAATGATATTTATCCCATGTGGGTTAGGGCCCATGGAATAATGCTCATCACTCCTGTGTACTGGCATCAGGCCCCAAGCTGTCTCAAGCTTTTAATTGACCGTCTGGTATGTGCTGATGGCGGGAACGAGGATCCCACCTCCACTCACGGGAAAAAAATTGAAGAGGCCAAAGCTCTTGAAAGGGCGGGCTGGAATTATCCACGTCACTTTAAAGGCCGCATGTTCTCTCTGGTGGTGCATGGAGATTACGCAGGTGTCGATCACCTAAAAAGTTCACTGACAGACTGGTTTCAGGAAATGGAGATGATCCCCACAAATGTTCAAGGTCAGCTAGGTCGCTACATTGGATACCTGGAAGACTACGCCGACAACCATAAGGCGTTGGATAAGGATAAAAAGCTTCATGAAGAGGTAAAAAATGCGGCCCGTGCCCTGGTCTCAGGTGTTGTAGCTCAGCGAGGTGGTCACCTTGAGACTCTTGTTCCGCTTGAAATTGAACCAAGACCAAAGTAATTAACGACTAGTGGGCGATTCTACTTTCCGCAGAATTAACCTGGTAATTTGTATGGGGCTTAAGAAAATACTCAATCATCGAAAGAAGAGAGTAAATATCCATGGGCTTACTTAAATAGCCATCTGCTTTCTTGTCCACACTATCCATCAGCTTAACCAGGTTACCTCCGGCCGTCATCATAACCACAGGAATTGCACAGAGGCGCTTATCCAGAGCAATGGATTTACAAAAATCATCACCACTCATAACTGGCATCATATAATCAAGGAGGATGAGATCTGGTAGTTCACTATCAGAAGTGGCCAGCAAATAATCCAGGGCCACTCTCCCATTCTTGGCGTGGACAGTTTGAAAGCCTTCACACTCCAGAAGGACTGACAAAGTCGATCTGATTTCCTCATCATCATCCACAGTTAAAATTTTCAGATCAATGGGACTTTTCATAAAAGCTTCCTTGGTCAGATAGATTTAATCCCTCTCAATGGCCTTGTAAACGGCTAATTCTTCCTGGTGAAGAGAGATTTATTCGTTCTTAATTTATTTTTTTTGGGGAATTTTTGTCGGACCAATTATTTCAGTCGGCACAGTCGATTTTCGAGATTTGTACCCTTTACCAAATTTAATGACGTTGACGGGAGTAGATTTCCCCAATCTCAAGATACCAGTTCATTTTAGTTGTGCGCTCTTAAGTTTACCTAGGGATTGTGCCCGTAACAGATCTATGTCAGCATAGAAGTGAGCTTCATCTTTTAAACTGTTAAGACCATGGAAGGTTGACACATGATGAGATCCCATCTCTTTTTTTTCTTCCTCTTGCTATTTGTATCATGTTCAAAAACTCACGCTTCAGTTCCCCTCTTTGATGCTCAAATAACCATGGTTAATGTGCCTGAAGACCAGCAGAAAAAAGTATTTGCGGCCATTGATCTTATAAAAAAAGTTGTGGCCTCTGAGGAATTTAAACAACGAGTGCTTAATCACACCTACGGTGGAGAGAAGACCTATGTCGACAACAAGGGCTACACCAACGAGCAAATTTATCAGCTCATTTTAGATGGATCAGAAACACTGGTGCCTGAAAAAAATGGGAGAATGGATGTTGAGCTTGAGCTTTACAAACAGAGCACCAATACCATCGGCTACACTTACCCAAACACCAATCGTATATGGGTTAACACAAAATATTTTAACAAATACACACCTGTTCAGGTGGCAGATAATCTTTTTCACGAATGGCTTCATAAACTAGGATTTGATCACGCCATCAAATACTCTAAAAGCCGAAACTACTCTGTTCCCTACGCCATTGGATACCTGGTTGAGGAACTTGCCACCAAGTATTACCAAAAATGAAGTTTTCCCTTTTTCTTTTTTTATCACTCACACTCCTCTCTTGTCAGGAGTCTGGTAAAGACGAAGGCTGTAACGTCTCTCAAACGTCTTGTATCTTTGGTTCTACTCACGGTCAGTATGAAGAAGGTGAAATGCCAGTGGATGCCGCCACCTTTGAAACGAATCTTTTACTCGATAATTTTAATGCATCAGCTGAAGAAAAAATTCAACTCGCCGCTGATTTAATTAAAAGAGTCGTCGCCTCCGAAGAATTCAGAGACGGAATCCTGAATCATAGCTACAACGGTAAAAAAACCTTTGTGGATAATGGTGGACTCACCAACGCTCAGATCTATTATCGTTTATTAAAAGGGGCAGAGAAGCTCTCACCCGTTTCCAACAACGCTATGGATGTGGAAATCGAACTCTATACAGAAGCTTCCACAACAGTTGGATACACCACTCCCTCTTCACGCCGGATCTGGATGAACACAAAATATTTCAATAACTTTAATAGTGCCCAAGTGGCAGGTAATCTCATGCATGAATGGTTGCATAAATTAGGGTTCGGACACTCGGCCACTAATAATCCTTCCCGTCCTTACTCAGTCCCCTATGCCATAGGTTACCTCATGAGTCGCTTAGCAAAAATCGAGATGAATTAGTTTTTCGCACCACTCAGTAAACCTACAGAAAACTTAAATTTCAATCCTGCTCGATGAGTGACAGTATTTCGATAACTCGAAAGATAAGGAGCGATTATGCGCACTCTAGTCAGTTTACTCGTTGGAACCTACATGTTGAACATGAGCGTTCATGCGGGGTCTCCCACGAGAACCTCGGACACCGATGGCCCTAAAACTCTTAATGAAAATGTTCAAAAAAAGCAAAAAATGGAAACTCGTCCAGAATCTGGAACATCGCCTGGCCTTGAAAAAAATCCAAAACCTTACCGACCAGAATCTACGGAACAAGAAAGAATCAAGACTAAAGATTGAGCTACCGGGTCACCTTCCCTCGAAAGCGAAGCTTCCAGACTAAGGCTACTTAAGCATATTTTACCCCTGAGAAACGTTTCTTTACATTGAAGCGGAGCCTATTAGCATATGAGTACAAAGATCAAAGGAGATCACATGGCTAAGTGGACCGCTCAAGTACAAGTAAAGTGGACGAAAGATGCACCAGTTTGGGAAAATTGGAACTGGCTTAAAAAATGGAAAGAAGTAAAGTGGGCCGCTTCAACAATGGGCGAATGGGATATGATCCTTTGGGTAGATTGCAACTCTCCTGAAGAGCTTGAAAAATTTATCCATGAAAAACTTCGCGCTAAGAAATGGGTTTCAGATACAAAATCTACATGGACTAAAGAAGTGTGGAGTGTCTGGACAGATAAAGGTGCAAAAAAAGCTGCTTAATATTCTAAGAGGGTCTGTGAAGACCCTCTTTTTTTTCTAAAAAAATCTCTCTCGCATCATACTTCTGCGGACCAGATAATCCCTCACTGCTTCCAGATTAGGGCCCACATTTTTCACAATTTCAGTTAATTCATCTGCCTGCAAATTTAATTCATCACACCAGTGATTAAGCTCACCCTTTTCCAGTATGTCTATTCGTCCTTGAAAAACTGAGTTGTGCGTGAAGTGTTCAATTTGCATAAGATCCTCCTGATTGACTTCCGGTGTCCATTTTAGGCCCTTCCAGAATTTGTTTCTATTTAAGAATTCCATAATTAAGGGGAGCAAAATATTTTTGTTTTTTTACGCAGGAGCACCGTGGTCTTTAGATTTATTAAATAGAATTGTAGAGAAGCACTAACCTACAATTTCTTATATTCAATGGGAGAGGATTTCCCAAACAAACCAGAAAACCAGGAGTGTTTTATGAAAAAGATGATTTTAACAGGTGTTGCCCTTTCTCTGGCGCTGCCAGTTCTGGCCAATGCACTTGGAACCACCACAACCACAACTGTGACACCGAATTCAGAAGTCACAACGACCACCACTACGGCCCCTCAAAACATGGAAGAGGCTGTCCAAACAGAACCCACTACAGCTCCCGCGGTTGATGGTCATAAAAATGCACCAATGGACCAACAAAGAATGGAAGATCCGGCCTATGAAGATGAATCGGATGAGTTTAAGCCGCAGATTTATGATACTGAAGATTACGAGTAATTAGTTTCAAAAAGTTTTCCGCTCCCTTCTGGAGCGGAAAACTCTAAAATCTTTTCTTAAAAAGCTTCCCAATACGCGTGATTAATCTCTGATCTTATAAACTGAGTTTTGACCGCCCCAGTCTGCTCCTGGCGACGGATATCTTTGGGCTGCCAGAAGTACATACTCGTTGGAATGAGATAACAGTCCTGGGACTGCTGGTTGTTCCTGTAAGATGAATATTTTGTAACGACCGGACAGGTTGCATTATTGTGCATAAATACATCCGTCCAGGTTTTTGAAGTTAATGGCCCTGCCGTGTACCGGCGGTCTAATGTTCTCCAGTTGCTTTGAGAGACTCCCCCAACATAGGCCATGGGAGTTACGTGAAACCACCATTTATAGCGATAATTACGAATATACCTCGATGTAAAAAACAAGAAGAGCTTCCCTGTCTTCATCCCCGTGCGGTTAAACTCTTCCAAAGCCCAGATGTGGGCACGGTTATAGCACTGAGAATTGTTTTGCCAATCACGGCGCATATTCTGAAACGCAGAAGTGGCAGCCGATAATGAGACGATTGAAGGCTCATATCTTTTTAAGGGTGCCTCCAAAGACAGAGGGACTGATTCATTCTGAGCGGACACTGTTTCCACTGAGATGACATTGCGTTTTTTATCGAGTTTAACTCTCAACGTTTCTTCCCGATATAAACTCTCTTCAAACTCACTCACGAAAGACTTGGTTTTGGAATCCATGAAAGCTGTATGCCCATCCTCAAATAGAATCAAATCTGGCATGCCATTTTTTCCCTTGTCGATGGAGTGGATTTTCGAAGTCACGGTTGATGATAAGACACTAAGACTGATCAACTGAAGCACAATACCGGCGAATAAATATTTCATTTTTTGCCCTCCTGTGGCGTGAAGACTCTTAATGAATATTTAATCGAAGACGCGCCATCTCAATCCAGCAATAAACAATTTACTCGTCTATGATTTGTAATCGCGCAAGGTTGATTTACTAAGATTAATGATTTGCTCGGTTCACTTGATGAAATTGGATCTTCCCTCTGTTGTGGGGTTCATCCAGTTTTAACTCAGGCCCCAGAGGTATAATTCCCGTCGGATTGATAAACTTGTGACTTGTATAATAGTGCTCTTTTATATGATCGAAATGGCAGGTCTGCTTGATCTCCGGAATCTGGTAAAGGGAGCGCATATAACCCGAGAGGTTCTCATAGTCTCTGATCATTTTTAGGTTACATTTAAAATGAGTGAAGTAGACAGCATCAAAACGGATGAGGGTTGTAAAAAAACGGATGTCTGCTTCAGTGATTTTATCTCCAGCGAGAAATTGTCTTTCTCCCAGAACGATTTCCATTTCATCCAGGACTCTGAATAGCTCCTTGGAAGCCTTATTGTAAGCTTCCTGCGAATTAGCAAAGCCAGTTTTATAAACTCCATTGTTCACACTTTCATAAATTCTCTCATTAAAGGAATCAATTTCTTCTCTCTTCTCTTCAGGATAGAGGTCAATGGTTGAATCGGTTAGAGCATTGAAGGATGAATTCAGGATCCTTAATATTTCAGAGGATTCATTATTAACGATCGTTTCTTTACGGTTGTCCCATAGAACAGGAACAGTGATTTTTCCTGTGTAGCGCTCGTCGGCCCCTCTATACACTGAGGCAAGGTATTCAACTTCATGACCGCTTCCAAATGTCCAACCACGATCTCCCATAAAAGGATTCGTTACAGAATAGGGAATAATGTTTTCTAGTTTTTTAAGACTTCTCACAATCATTGTCCGATGGGCCCAGGGACAAGCAAATGAGACGTAGAGATGAAATCTTCCAGGCGTGGCTTCATCCGGTCTTACCCAATCTCTAAATTGACTTTGTTTTCTGGCAAACTCCCCCTTTTCATTTGAGGAAACGATGGGAGCATCCGACCAATTACCATTTTTTAATTCTGCCATGGGGGCCTCCTTCGACTTATAGAAAAGCTTATGCTTAAACAGTGCAAATCTCAGCATTAATTTTTTCTAAACGGTTAGTAACTGATTAGCTGCGTGAATCATTCATCCAATCTTTAGGATAATTCCTGTTAGGCCGGTAGGGTTTTAGTGAAATGATAGACCCCAAGGAGTTTTCCTATGAAAGCTGTGTGGGTCATTCTATTTTCATTCTTCTCAGTCGCCTACGCCATGGGAGACCCTACTTTTCTTCCCATGAACTCCATCCCCTCTTCGCAAGTGAAGCCAGGATTTGATGAGATGAAAGGAACCACCTCTACCCTGAATCAAATAGACCAGAATCAAGACTTGAGTCCTCAAGAACAACAGGACAGAGAATTCAATCTTAATGATGATCAAAAACAGAATCGGGTCAAACCGATACTTAAGGAGAAACCAAATGAGTGAATCAATCCTGAATACATTGAAAGACGAGCACCGGCATTCTGAAGAAATTATGCTTCAAATTGAACAATCAAAAGATGTCGTTCAAAAAAAAGAACTTTACCTGCAACTGAAAGAAGATCTTCTGGCCCACATGGAGGGAGAAGAAAGAACCCTATACGCTCATTTAATAGATGACGTTCACGACGAGGAAGCCGAAGAAGTGGCCCTTCAGGCAGAAGATGAGCACCAGGAAGCTCGGGATCTCATGAGTAAGCTGGATAATATGGGAATTGAAACGGTTGGATGGGAAACAACCTTTAAAGAGCTTAAGAAATGTATCATCAAACATGTTGAGGAAGAAGAAAGTGCTTTATTTGCAGAGGCCAAGGAAGATTTCTCAAAAGAGGAACTGATGGAATTTGGAGACGAGTTTAACGAAGTTAAACAGCACTTAAGCTAACCCGTTGCCAAGTTGACCCTAAAAGGGTCTAATCAATTTATGCGACAAACGGCACTTCTTATAGGGGCGACTGGCCTAGTAGGTTCAGAAATACTCCACTATGCTCTTAATGATGAGCGCTTCACAAAGATTAAAGTCTTTGTCCGCAAATCTACGGGTGTCATTGATCCAAAACTCGAAGAATTTGTAGTAGATTTCGACCGACTTGTTGATTGGAGGCACTTACTTAAAGGAGAACTGTTATTCTCTGCCTTAGGGACTACTCTAAAACAGGCCGGAACTCGTGAGGCCCAACGAGTAGTTGATTATGACTACCAGCTTCGAATAGCCCAATCTGCAAAACTAAACGGTACTATTAACTATGTTTTGGTTTCTGCTCCTCAAAGTACTTCAACCTCAACATTTGCCTACACCAAAATGAAAGGTGATCTGGAGAGAGATGTCATGAAACTCTCTTTCCCCAAACTTACGATCATCCGGCCAGGTTTGCTTAAGGGACCTCGTTCACAAAAAAGATTTTTTGAGCATCATACAGGGCAGGTACTGAGCTTCATTCCCACGATACCGGGACTTGAGGCGATCAAACCAGTCAGCGGTAAGCTCGTGGCACACGCATGTGTAGAATCTGCCTTTGATTCTTTTCAGGGGCAAAGGATTCTGAATCCTAAAGATGTCCTACAATTTTTGAAATAAAACCTTAATACCCATTTCTGAAGAGTACATGCCCCACTGAGTATGACCTACTCCAGGTGCAGTAAAGATATGATGCTTGTTAGATGGAAACTCAGTACTTAATTGTTTCATATAAGAGCGCCCACGCACCAGACGATTGATTCCCTGAAATACGGCCGGGCATGATTGATCAATGTCATCAGAGCGCGTGTCAGATTCTCCAATAAAATAAACGACATCCTTCTTGAGATAATTTGAGATCATCTCATCTTTGGTCGAAAGTGACATTGTTTGAGACATATAGTTGTTGGGTCTATTCAGTCCAAATTTGTAATCATTGTAGGCGCAGCGAGGATTTCCAGCAAAGGGTCTATTAGGGGTGAGATAAAGATAAGACCCTGGATTGGCCACAATGTAGCGGAATTTGATGTCAGGAAAACGCTCATCCAGAGAAGATCCAACAGCGTAGCGCTGAGTAAGCTGTCCTCCAGCTGAATGCCCCGTGATCACAATTTCTTTTAATTTTGGGTAATGATTCTTATTGGCCAGTAACGCAATCATATAGTCCATGATTTCAAATGAACTCACATCAGGACGGTTCAGGGCTTCATCCCCACTCAGCCATCCCTCAGGATCGAAGTAAAACTCACCGTCCAGCAGATTATCCTGTGACTCTTTAAAATGTGTGGCCACGACAATTGTCTTATCGAGCACATTTTGTTTTTTTGCCATGACCTCAACAGAATTGTAATAAGTTCCGGCATTTCTCTCGGAGCCATGAATAGTGATGATAGCCTTTTCAATAGCAGCATTAGGAAGCGTAAGATCTTGATTCGTCAGATGAGAAAAGACCCCTCCTTTAAACTTTATTACTGTCTCTGGTGGTATTGCCAAAGCCGTCAGAGATAAGAAAAGGAGGAAGCCCGAAGTTAAAATTTTCATGAAACTAAGGATAGGTCAGAACTACTTTTTGTTGGATTTTTTTGAATTTATTACAGGTTTTTTCGTCTCTGTAGGAGCCGCTGCTCCCTTACGACGGGCCGATTTAATTACCACGGAATCCATAGGTACATCCTGGTGACCGTTCATGCTACCGGTTTTCACCATCTTAATACGGTTCACCACATGCATGCCTTCAGAGACTTTACCAAATACAGCATATCCCCACCCACTTGGAGTCTGAGAAGAGTGATTGAGGGAACTGTTGTCATTAACGTTAATAAAGAACTGGGCAGTGGCCGAGTGAGGATCATTGGTCCGGGCCATGGCAAGAGTTCCAATGTCATTAGTTAAACCATTTGTTGCTTCATTCTTTATGGCCGGGCGAGTTTTTCTTTCTTCCATCTTATCGGTGAAGCCTCCACCCTGAATCATGAAACCATTGATCACTCGGTGAAAGATGAGTCCATCATAAAACTTATCATCGACATATTTTAGAAAGTTGGCCGCCGTCTGTGGCGCCTTATCTTCAAAAACTTCGATTTCAATTGTTCCGTGAGAAGTTTCCATTACGACAATAGAGTTTGCGGCAAGGGTATTGAAAGCAAACGTTAAACTTAAGAGAATCATCATCTTTTTCATATTCTTATCCTTTGAAATGTACCCAAATTATAGATAAGAAAAGGCGATAGTTAAAGCATTGGGGCCAAAAGATTTGCTCCTCGGGAAGTTATTTTTTTCCAAAGACCTACATTTTCGTATTCCTCAAGTTGAATTTCTTCACTCCCGACAAAATCCTTCTGCAGCATGGCTTCAACCTCTTTGACCAATTTTGCGTCTTGAGCGACAACGGTGATCTCAAAGTTAATAAACATTGAACGGAAATCAAGATTTGCCGACCCTACAACGGCAAACAAGTCATCCACGAGCATCACTTTCTGGTGCAGAAAACCTGCCTGATAGCGAAAAACCTTCACTCCATGCTTTAGCAATCGTGAAATGTAAACCTTCGAAGCCATCATCACAATTTTAGCATCACTGTAGGCAGGAACTATAAACCGCACATCAACTCCTCTGAGGGCGGCCAGTAAAATAGCATCCAATAAACTTTCAGGCGGAACTAAATAGGGATTAGCTATCCAAAGTCTTTCCTTGGCCGCATTTACCATAGCAATGTGGGCCAGCAGGCACGCTTGCTTATCATCGGCAGGGCCCGAAGGAAGAACCAGAATATTGGCATCTCCATCAGATTGCTTGATTTTCCACTCTGTTTTTAATTCTTCTTCTTTGCACCAGTACCAGTCTTTAGCAAATGATATCTGGCCCGTGATAACTGAAGGTCCTTCCATTCTTAAATGGGTATCTCTCCAGGGGCCTAATTCCGGCCACAAACCAAGATAGTCATTCCCAATGTTAAGCCCCCCGATAAAGGCGACTTCCCCATCAACGATTATAACTTTGCGGTGGTTGCGAAAATTTATCTGAAAACGACCCCGGCCGCTGAATGAATTAAAATGGCAAACATTCATTCCAGACTGATGCATCTCTTTAAGCAGATCATCCGGGATCTCTGTCCCAATCTCATCGTAGAGAAAATACACTGTCACACCTTCACGTGATTTTCTCATGAGAACTTCTGCAAACCGCCTTCCCGCTGAATCAGCACGGAAAACATAAAATTGGAAGATGATGAATTTTTGTGCTTTTTCAAGGTCAGTCAGCATTGATGAGTAAGTTTTTTCTCCGTCAATCAGCAGGTCAATCTTATTGTTAGAGGTAAAACCCGGAGCACAGAGTTTACTTAACGATTGCATTAGTGGATGAAGGCCACTGGTAATTAAATCACTCTGGATGAGTTCATCCTGCATCGAGACCAGCTTATGGCCAACTTTTTTATCCAGCTGTTTTCTGCGATTGGTGTAGCCGTAAAATTTACTACGACCAAAAAACAGAAAAAGTGGAACAGTGATAAAAGGCAAAGTAATAAGACCTATCACCCAGGCACTAGCACCCTGAGGGGTTCTGGCGCGAAGAATAGCAAAAGCTGCGCAGAGAAAGCCCACGATATAAAAACAGATAATTGTTGTGGTAAAAACCGGGTTCGCTCCGAACATATAACCCCCTGAAAAGCGTACCTAAAATAGGGTCAATTAGGTAATCCAAAAGCGTTAAAGTTTTAACCGACTCGCCCGATAAGGTAATTATGATAAATCCTAAATTTCCCATGGTATTTCTTCTGTTTGGCGCTTTATCCTGCTCACAGTTACAGCGTGACATCGCCGGCTCAAGCAGACATCCGCTGGCCTTCAACGATCTGGTTGGACTCAGTGAAGAAATTATTGAGACGGTTGAGGCTCCGGATTTTGATAGTAAGGCCTGTAAAAGTTATTTAAGAGATCTTGAAATCTCTCTGGATCATTTAGATTTGCAAAATCTTTCTGCACAGGAACTTAAAAATCAGGCCCATAAGATAGCAGATAATTCATGGCGTGCTCGTGCGATTCTACATTCCCGCTTAAATGAATTTGATAAAGAATGTGTGTTTCAGATTCAGTCAAATTTTCGTCAATTCAGATTTATCGAAGATTACTTGCTGGAGCTCGCACTGGATGTGAAACCCCTTGGTCCTGCCGATATTAAGTTTCAGGAACAGCCAGTTCCCATGTTGGACCCAATGAATGAGTACATAACACGGCTTAC
Source organism: Bacteriovoracaceae bacterium UBA7695 (assembly GCA_002482685.1). Taxonomy (GTDB): domain Bacteria; phylum Bdellovibrionota; class Bacteriovoracia; order Bacteriovoracales; family Bacteriovoracaceae; genus Peredibacter. Next base: position 21,875 of record DLGL01000016.1, read on the forward strand.
AAAAAATGGTGAAGGTCTGAACTTTGAAGATGGTGATATCCTCGTTACTCGTGGAGTGAGCTTCTTATCAAGCATGATTGCCCGTCTTGGAACCCGCGCAACTCAGTTTAGCCATATCGTTATGGTCCATAAAGATGAAAAGACCGGCGAATTGAAAACTATCGAATCCTATGTTGGAGTTGGTGTGGCGTTTTATGATTTTAAGTATGCTCTTAAAAATGAAAATGCACGAATCCTTTGGTTAAGAAGTAAAGACCGTCAATTGGGTCAGCGTGCTTCAAAAAAAATGACGGCCCTCGTGAAGTCGCATCTTGAAAGAAACAAACCAATAAAATACGACTACGAACTTAATTTCAACGATGCCACAACGATGTCTTGCGCTGAGGTTTCTCAAGTCGCGTTTGAAATGGCCAGTGGTGGAAGTTTCAGAATCCCCTATTATCCAAATGAGATTTCAGGAGCAGAGAGTCTGGTCTCAAGGTTAAAACTTACAGCGGGGCCAACCTATGAGCCAGGTGATATGGAAATTGATCCCCGGTTTGAACTCATGGGTGAATTTCAGGATTTACGCCTGACTCGCGATTCAAGAATTAAAGATGCAATCATGTCTGAAATGTTCCGCTGGATGAATGAATATGAGTATCAACTTGTTGATACAATGAAGTCAAAGCTCGCCGGTGGACTGATTTGGAAGGCCAGAAGAACTTTCCTCTGGCCGCTCGTAAAAAAAGGGCTAAAACTGGATGATTTTTCAAAAGAGATTCCGGCCAATATGCTTAGTACCGTAACTCTCATTAATCAGATTGGTGAAGTCCTGGTTAAAGAGCTCAAAACTCAAGATGCGGCTTTTGAGAAAAAGCATGGCATTCCCATGACAGCTTACGACATGGCCCGGGCACTGGAGCATTACCGCCAAAATGATTTAAGACTTTATAAAAATAAAAAATCCCGCAAAAGTGCCTTGATACACAACATGCTTCGACCTCAATGATTATTGAGGTCGGCTTTCTTCCTCGTGAGTGGTTTCTGATTCATCAATCATAACCCGGGATATTTTGCCGCAAGCAATTGTTAATGTCGCTCGATCTGAGAGACCATCAAAGGTAGCAACAGAACCAGGAATATAAGTTTGGTTAGAAACACCCTGAACGACAACAACCTTCCCTTCTAGTTGAAGATCGGACCCTGATAACTTTGTTATTTCATCTTTCTCATCCATATCTGGTGCCGTCAGATCAGCTACTAGTTGGGAGAGAACTCCTTCCTTATAGTACGAATAGTTCCCAAGAAAATTAGATTCTGGAAAACTCTCAAGTCCTTCGCTTTGCGAATTTAAGTTCGCATCCAGAGGGATGAGGATTTTTCCCAGAACTTTTGAAGCTTCAATAGCATCAATGAAACCATCATTATTAGTATCGTGAATTTCAGAAGGGCATTCTGTGCCTTCGTATATAAACTGCGAGTGAGTTGTTGAAGCTGGAGAATCCTTAACTTCCATTGAGACGGCGAGTTGATCCGCAATAACCTGAACTTTTGCTTCAGCAATAGTTACACCAGCGACTGAAGTATTGAGAGCATTAAGCTTAGCAATGTAGCGTCCTTCCAGTCCTAACTGAGTAATCGGATTTTTTTCTGATCCTGGAGAAGCAGCGCTTTTTTCAGTTCCCCCACAAGATGCCATCAGTGACATGACGCATGCTCCGAATACGAGTGAAGAAAGTTGTGTGTAGATAGTTTTTTTAGACATGATCAATCTCCTTATTGAAATACGAGAGGACGTATAGCAATAATTTGGCCAATGCCAAGTGTAGGGAATTTGATTTGTGAAACACACCGACGTGAGGAATTACGCCCGACGTGTTTCTTTTTGGGACACAGTTGTTTTATTGTATCCGGATATTGCGCGGTATTTCTTTAACTGTGATTTGAATTTCATTGCGTCGAAGAAAAGGTAAAACAAACGGTGCATCATATTGTGCACACCGTGGTTCAGAAAGACACTCGTACTCCCCTCTTGATTCAAGCCAGGACAGAAGTTCTTGAGATTTTTCTGCGATTTTAATTTCAGAGTTTTTTCCTGGATACCTCAGCGATGCAACAACGAGAGAAGGAACTTTTACAATTTCGATATTGCTCATAATCGGTCGAGGCACGTGGTCCATTTTATATTTTGAAGGCAGAATAAAAGACATCATCCATCCATCCGATTTTTGTTCATGAAGAACAGGTGAAGTGGAGACTAAGTGCTTACTTTTGCCCTGTAGTACGGGATTGGTCATTGAAATTTTTTCTTTATCAGTGTTAGAGCCAAAAATATAATTGGCCAACCTAAGAAAGCCTTCATTCATAGCAATTTCATAGTTTCCTCTGACAAATGTTTGAGCGAGAATAAATGGGGAATACTTTCGGATTTGCTTTTGCTCATCCTTGAGGAGGACATAGAATTTTGGTTCCTCCTCAAGACGAATGCCAAAGAATCCGGGGATAGACCTAAGCCTTTCATTAAATGGAATTGGATTCACTAATGTGGTCATAGTCTATCCCCCGACTTTAATCTTTAGTGCTTACTGCTGTCCAGTCCCCGGATGCTGTCGGCAAGCCTGGGTGGAAGCATATTAATGACAAGATCAACTGCACTTTTCATCACACCATCATTGATAAATTTCGGTTTGAGTTTAGTAAAAGCTTCACCAATTGACTCTGCTTCATCTGCCGAGAACATTTTTCTTGCCTCGGTAAAGATCTCACTTTCTTCTTCAGCAATATGATGATTGAGTACCTCACGTAGCTTGATTGCAGTTGCTTTCCATTCCACATCCAGAGTGTCTTTGACCTGGAGAAGCCTCACGAGTGACTCCGCTTCAAAATGTTCCTGAAAACCATGAGCGACAATGGACTTATCAGCGTCCACGGCACGAAGAGTATTATAGAAAGTCGCTTCCTCAGCACGAGAGTGAGGTATTAGCGCCCCCTTAATTTCATCAACTAAAACAAAGCGGTATTCGTCGTCGTCTTTAAGAGCAATGAGATCATTTAAAAGACTTTTAACTTCTTCATGGTCTTGTTTAAGAATATCGTAAATCTGCATAAATACCTCCTGAATAATCTCCAGATTTAAACTGCAAACCTAAAGCCATTTTTTAACATCACTCATCAGATTTGTGCCTAAGCTTTGGGACATTTTCAGACCTTGCATGCTCCTCGGTCATCCGCTAAGGTTTTTACAGGTCATATAAAACCAAGGAGCTTAAAATGCAAACCGATTACGAAAAACTGGCCAGTATGATTAACGATATTCAGTTCACCATGATGACAACAACCGACTCTCAGGGAAGAATGCACTCAAGACCAATGGCCACGATGAAACTTGAAAATGAGAGTGATTTTCAGGGAGTGCTTTGGTTTTTTACCCGAAAAGATTCCATCAAGGTCCATGAGATCGAAGAAGAGACCGAAGTGAATCTAGCTTATGCAGATCCGACTTCCCAAAGGTATATCTCGATTGCTGGTTTTGCTTCTGTAGAATTGGATAAAGAAAAAATGAAAGAGCTCTGGACGCCAACCCTTAAGGCCTGGTTTCCTGAAGGGCTTGAAGATCCTGAGCTGGGATTAATCAGAGTGAATGTAGATAGTGCTGAAATATGGGACTCTCCTCCAAGCACTGTGGTGAAGTTGGCGGGAATGGCCCAGGCCATGCTGACAGGAAAACCTTATGAGAAAGCTGGTGATCACCGGTTCATTCATTTAAAGCAGTAATTTAGTTTTAGCGATTATGGGTCATAATCAAATTCTGGTGATGGCCCATAGTCCACTTCTCCGCAGGCAATGGGAAGAGCGAATTGAGGAGGATAGCCTTCAAAACT